>JAGCUV010000008.1 GCA_017962705.1 Bacteroidales bacterium | reverse complement strand
TAAGTGGGAAGCTCGCAGGTCAGGCATTTCTCCTCCTCGCCGTCTACCCAGAACATCATTTCCACATGCTGGCCTTCTTTCATCAGGTCCGCGTTCTCCACAACATCGGTACCGAGGTTAATCTGCTCGTAGGTCTCTTCGTGCATGAAGTTGAACCCGTCCTCATCCTTGTAGAGGAACTGGTAGGGACGACGCTCGACGGTGATCACATCGATTTTCGCACCGGCCGT
Source organism: Bacteroidales bacterium (assembly GCA_017962705.1). Lineage (GTDB taxonomy): Bacteria > Bacteroidota > Bacteroidia > Bacteroidales > UBA932 > Cryptobacteroides. Next base: position 40,478 of record JAGCUV010000008.1, on the reverse strand, counting down.
AAAGGTATTCTCCAGGATACGGCCGTTCTCCAGGTTGCGGAGTTTGGTCTTGACGAAGGCAGGGCCCTTGCCGGGTTTGACGTGCTGGAACCACACAATCGAGCAGGGTTTGCCATTGTAATTCAGGAAAAGTCCGTTTTTGAAATCAGCTGTTGTTGCCATATAATTAATAATTATTAGTTAAAATCTCATTTTTAATACTCTCCAACAACCATTTGGGGGTGGACGTCGCCCCGCACACTCCCACGCGGTCTCCCTCGCGGAACCAGCTTGCCTGCAGGCCACTGCCGGACGAAAGGGCATAACTCCGGGGATTGTATGAACGACACAGGTCGAAAAGGACCTTCCCGTTGGAAGAGGATTTTCCGGACACAAAGATAATAATATCGTGTGAAATAGCAAAGTCCGCAAGCGATTTATGACGCGAAGACACTTGTTTGCAAATGGTATCGTGCACGGTCAGACGGCTTTCTCCCACCCTTTCTCGCAATTTCCGGCAGACAGCCTCATACTCGACCGGGCTTTTGGTGGTCTGGGAAAAGATTTCCACCTCCCCTCCAAGTGGCAGGTCCAACGCGTCCAACTGCTGCGGATTTTCGACAATCAAGGCCTTTCCGTCGGTCTGACCGAGCAGCCCCAGCACTTCTGCGTGTCCTTTCTTTCCGAAAATCAGCAACGTCCCTCCTTTGGGCGCGAGCCGCTCCCAAGCCTCTCGTATGCTTTTCTGCAGTCGAATCACTACGGGACAGGTGCAGTCGATAAGCGGGATGCCGGCGGAGGCGGCTTCGCGGTAGGTCTGCGGGGGCTCTCCGTGGGCGCGGATCAAAACGGGAGGAACGGGGAAAGACTCGCGACCAAGAGCGGAGGGGCTTTCGGTAGACAAGTCGGCAAGCCGGTCGATGCGTTGAAGTCCCATCGCGCCCAGACGGGCCAGTTCCTCGTCGTTGTGGACGACGGCGCCCAGCGAATAGAGCTTTTCGTGCGTAGAAAGATATTGTTCAGCGGTGGAAATCGCCTTGATGACACCGGCGCAAAAACCGGACGAGGGGTCGATATCCACCGTCAATTTCATCGGGAGAAACGAGCTTGGAGGATTCCTTTCAGCCAGTCCATCTGCTGCTCGAAAGTCAAATTCGTGTTGTCCAGTACAATGGCGTCAGGCGCCTGGCGGAGCGGAGAGGCGGTACGGTGGGAATCGATGTAGTCGCGCTGCTCAAGATTGTCCAGAATCTCCTGGAATTCCACGTTTTCTCCTTTGGCAATGAGTTCATCCATCCGCCGCTGCGCCCGGACCTTCTTGTCCGCCGTCATAAAGATTTTCAGTTCGGCATCCGGGAAAACGGTCGTTCCGATATCCCGGCCGTCCATCACCACGCGACGGTTTTTCGCTAATTCATGCAAGCGTTGGTCCACATACCGACGAACCTCGGGTATGGCTGCCACCACGCTGACCAGGGAAGAGACTTTCATCGAACGGATCCGACCCTCAATGCATCGGGAGCCCATATAGGTTTTGGTCCCTTCCGCATTGTGCTCGAAATGAAGGTCCAGCTCCGCAAGGGCGGGAAAGAGCGCATCGGTATCGATTTCGCCCTTATGGTTCCAGCCACGTTCCAGCACAAGCAAGGTAACGCCCCGGTACAAAGCGCCAGAATCCAAGTAAAGGAAACCCAATTCCTTGGCAATCAGTTTGGCAAACGAACTTTTTCCGGTCGAAGAATAGCCGTCGATGGCTATGATGATATCTTGGATATCTAAATCCACAGATGAGCCTGAAGATAGGCGTTGCAGGCGGTAGCCACAAAAAGGAAGATGATGAGGCTGGCCACGACGGTACCGATGACCTTGAGTCGTTTGAGCCAAATCATATTGTTCCAGCCAACGGTCTGGAACATACTCCAGAATCCGTGATTGAGATGCAGACAGATGACGGCGAACCACAGCAGATAGAGGAGCAGCAGCCACCAGCGGCCAAAGGTCCCCGTGAGCAGTTCGTAGGGATTTTCCGCTTCGCGGCCCAGGAACTCCTGCAACTGCATCTTGGCCCAGAAATCAGAGAGGTGGCAGGCAAGGCCCAGCAGCACAAGCAGGCCGAGCACCAGCATATTCTTGGAGGACCAGCTGTCCGTCTTGGCCTTGCTGGACACTTCATAACGTTTGAGACCGCCGCGGGCCTTGATGTTGCCGTAAGAGAGCCAGAGTCCCCAGAGGATGTGGACCACAAAACCCAGCGCCAGCACGGGCGTCATAATGGTCACGATGGGGAGGGCCATAAAATCACAACCCATCTGGTACAAACCGTCGGGAGCACCGAATTTTCCGGTGAAAGAGTCAATCACCGAGAAAAAGTTAATCGTCCCGTGAAGGAGCAAAAACAGAATCAAAAACGCGCCGGAAATGCTCTGGATAAGCTTTTTCCCAATCGAAGATACAAAAATAGTCGCCATAACGTTTATTTTAGCAGACAAAGGTACACTCTTTTTTTCGAAATATCAAAATTAGTTGGTCGACCCTCCGAGCGCGATGTACAGGGCGATCACAGCCTGCGCGCCTTTGTACATATTCATCGCCTCGCCCAGTTGTGCGTTCAAGTAGGTCTCCTGCGCGGTGAGCACTTCAATGTAACTGGCCTTGCCGCTTTCCATCAAAGCGTGCGTGCCGGTGTACGCCTCTTGCAACACCTCCACCTGACGATGGTAAAACGCGTGTTTTTCAAGGGCGGTCTGGTAGTCTGCCAGGGCCTCGTTCACCTGGTTGCCGGCATTGATGACCGTCTGCACATACTTCTGCTTCATATCCTCCTCGTTGAGCGAGGCAATCTTCTTATTGGCGATGATTTTGCCTCGGGCGAAGATGGGTTGCATCAGGGAAGCTGCCGCATTCAGCAGCAAAGCCCCGGGGTTGAAGATGACGCCGCCCGCATTGTTGGTCCAACCGACCAATCCGGAAAGGGAAAGCTTGGGATAGAAGGCCTGACGGGCTTCCTGCGTGTTGTAGAACGCCTCGGCCATCACGAAGTCGGCAATGCGGATGTCGAGGCGACGCTGGAGCATCCCGGCCGGCACGCCGCAGGCGATGTTGTCCGGAAGCACGAAACTCCCCCATTGGGCGCGCCGGACGGGCTGGGAAGACCGGGCCAGCAGGCGGCAAAGGGAATTCTCCACACTCCGGATATTGCGGCGCACATCCACAATCTGGGATTTTACATTCAAATAAGAGGATTCCATCTGATTGACGGCCGTGGAGTAAGTCTTGCCGTTCTCCCACAACGCCTTCTGCGTCTCAAGGGAGGCATTCCAAAGGCTGTCCGTCATCATCAGGATTTCAAGCTGGCGGTCAAGGATCTGCAACATCATATACTGCTGGGCCACCGTGCTGATGAGGTTCGCACGCACGCTCTCTTCGCGATGGCGGGCCTGCATCATCAGGGCTTCGGCCTTGCGCTTCTGCGTCGTGATGTTGCCGAAAATTTCGATATCCCAGGACATTTGCAGCGGAAGGCTGTAGGTCCAGGAAGCGGGGCTCCCGTTGAAACTGCCGACTCCGCCTTGCGGGGCGAAACTGAAGGACGGCAGGTAACCCAGCCGGGCCGCCTTGAGCGAAGCCTCCGATTTCTCAATCGCCAGACGGGCGGATTTCAAGTCGGTGTTGCGCACCAGCGCCGTGTCGATGAGATCTTGCAGCATCGGGTCGGCAAAGAACTCCCGCCAGGAGATATCCGCCAGAGAGTTTTCGCCTCCCAACGCCACATCCGTTCCGAAAGCGTCGGCGGGCGCCGTTCCTTTCGACTCGTACTTATTGTAAATGCCGCAACTCGTGAGCAGTAAGCCCACGATGGCGGCAGCGAGCATATTTTTGGTATTCATAATCATACAGTCTCTTTTTTCACTTCCCCCTGGAACCGCTCGTGCAGTTTCTGGAACACGATGAAGAAAGCGGGAACAACGAACAACAAGGCGAGCGTACCCACGGCCATACCGGCGGTGACTCCCAACGCCAAAGCGCGGTTGCCGTTGGCACCGGCGCCGCCCGCGATAATCAGCGGAATCATACCGGCAATCATCGTGACGACCGTCATCAGAATCGGACGCAGACGCTCCTCGCAAGCCGCAAAGGCGGCATCCCGGATGCTCATTCCCTGCGCACGGCGCTCGGAAGCGTACTCCGTAATCAGGATGGCGGTCTTGGCCAGCAAACCGATCAGCATAATGACACCCGTCTGCAAATAAATGTTGTTCTCCATTCCCGGCAACATCAGCGCCGCAGCAGCCCAGGTGGCTCCGAACGAGCCCATCAGGCCGAAAGGAAGGCTGAGTAGCACCGCCCAGGGCGTAAACCAGGAATTGTACAGCGAAGCCAGAATCAAGTAGATGAGAATGGCGCAGATCAAATAAATGAGCGCCGTAGCATTGGAACCGCTGGTCTCCTCCACCTCCCGGGACATTCCGCTATACTCGTAACTGTAGCCGGACGGCATCGTCTCCTTGAAGACTTCCGCGATGGCTTTGTGCGCGTCACCCTCCGAAAAACCGCCTGCAGTCATAATGCTGCAAGTAATGCTCTGGAAGAGGTTGAAATGCTCGACGGATGCGGAGCCCACGACTTCTTTCAGGGAAACAAACTGCGAAATCGGCGACATTTTGCCTCCGCGGACCCGGACAAAAATATTGTTGAGCGACGAAGGGTCGAGCCTGTACTCGGGAGAGGCGTTGGCCATAATACGATAGACCTTGCCGAACTGGTTGTAATTGCCTACATACGAGGCGCCGCAATAGGCACCGAGGGTATTGAGTACATCCGCCGGAGAGACGCCGGAACGGTCGCACTGGGTCGCATCGACACTGACCTGATATTTCGGGAAGCGCTCGGAATAAGTGGACAGGCCCATCATAATTTCCGGACGCTCGTTCAACTTGGTCAGGAAACGGGTGGCGTCCTCGTTGAACTCCGACATCGGACGGTCTTTGGTATCCTGCAACACGAGACTCACGCTGCTGCTTGTACCGTAGCCCGGCACCTGCGGCATCTGGAAGGGAATGACCGTCGCATTCTTGATTTCCATACAATCCATCGCGAAACGGGTATATACCAGTTCAATGTTGTGGTTCATCCCGGGCCGGTCGTTCCAGTTTTTCAAACGGACGATCAGCGTTGCATAGCAACTGGCTGAACTGTTGGCAATCATACCGTAGCCGCTGACGGCGGCATAACTTTCCAACTCGGGAATTTTCTTGATTTTCTCCTCAATCTTCTTCACGATCTTGTCCGTCTCGTGGAGCGTGCTTCCCTCCGGAGCGCGGACCTCGACAAAGAAGACACCCTGGTCTTCCTGCGGTACAAGTCCGCCGGGCAGATTGCGCATAAAAAAGACCAGCAGGACAGCCGCCGCGACCAGGAGAGCGCCGGACAGGACGGGACGCTTGATAAACCCGCTGACGCTCTTCTTGTATTTTCCCAGAATGGCGTTGTAACTGGCGGTATAAGCCTTTTTGACATAATAGTTCAGGCTTTTCTTATTCCCCTCACCTTCTGAGTAACGCATCAGAATGGCGCAGAGGGCGGGACAGAGCGTCAGGGCGCAGACGCAGGACAGACCGACGGCCGAGGCCAGCGTGACACCGAACTGCGTAAAGAACGAACCGGAGGTTCCCGGCATAAAGGCGACCGGGATAAAAACGGCCATAAAGACCAGCGTACAGGAAATGACGGCGACCGACACCTCGCTCATCGCCTCCCGGGTCGCGCGTTTGGCATCGGTGATGCCGCTTTCCATCTTGGCCATCACAGCCTCGACCACGACGATGGCGTCATCCACCACCGTTCCGATGGCCAGCACCAGAGCAAAGAGCGTGAGGATATTCAGCGAAAAGCCTGCGACGGTGACGATGGCGAAAGTTCCCATCAACGAAACGATGATGGACAGGGAAGGAATCAGCGTCGCCTTGAAACTCTGGAGGAAGAAATACACCACCAGAATCACCAGCAGGATGGCGATGATGAGCGTCTCCACCACATTGTGGATAGCGGCGAACAAGAAGTCGTCGGAGGTCTGGAGAATCTCGAATTCCAAGTCGGCGGGCATCGAGGGCTTCAGGTCCTCATAAAGTTGCTTGATGCGGGCGTTGACCTCCGTGGCATTGGCGCCGGGAGCCTGGAACACCATATAAAGCGTACCCGGTTTACCGTCGATGCTGGAATTGAAGTTGTAACTGACCGCACCGATTTCCACATCCGCCACATCCCCCAGATGCAGCAGGTGGCCGCCGTCACTGGTACGAAGCACGATGTCATTGAACTCTTCGATGGTCTTGAGCGTACCTTTGTATTCCATCGAGTACTGGTAGGCATTGTCGCTCTGCTCGCCCAGTGAACCGGTCGCGGCGACGAAACTCTGCCCGCCGATGGCGGCGAACACGTCGGTAGGATCCAGACCATACTGCGCCATCACATCGGGCTTCATCCAGATGCGCAACGCATAGGTATTACCCAGGGACATCACGTCACCGACACCGGAGATACGCATCAGACGGGGCTTGATGTTGATGTCGATGTAGTTGGCGATAAAGTCGGAATCATACCTGCCATCGACGCTCTTGAGCGAGCCGATATGCAGGATGTTGTTCTGCTGCTTCATCACCTGCACACCCACCTTGGTCACTTCGGCCGGAAGCAGGGCCGTCGCGCGGCTGACGCGGTTCTGGACATTGACGGCGGCGATGTCCGGATCCGTCCCTTGATTGAAATATACCTGGATGGACACTTCGCCGGAAGCCGAGGCCGAGCCGGTAATATACGTCATCCCCGGCACGCCGTTGATGTTCTCCTCCAGCGGCTGGACGACCGATTTCATAATGGTATTGGCATCCGCGCCGGTATAGTTGGTCGAGACACGCACCATCGGAGGCGCGATGTCGGGATATTGTTCGACCGGAAGGGTTGACATACAGATGAACCCCACCAGCGCGATGACAATGGCGATGGCGCACGCCATCACATATCTGTCGATGAATAGATTGTTTTTCATAATCGTAAGGACTCAATCAATAGAGCACACGCTGTCCTTCCTGTACATTGTTGGACCCGACGGTGACAATCCGGTCCCCGACATTCAGGCCCTTCGTCACAATGAAATCCTGTCCATTGCCCGCGTCGAAAAAGGACACCGCGACGGCCTTGGCCGTGCTGTCGGCCTGCACCTTATAGACCAGCGACTTGTCCTGCAGACGCACCACGGATGTCTGCGGGATGACCATCACGTCTTTCTCGGCCGAGGGAAGCACCACCGTCCCTTGCGTACCGGAGTAAAGCACTCCTTCGGGATTCGGGAAAGTAGCCTTGCAGGCAATCGTACCCGTCGTGGCGCTCACGACGCCGGTCGCGCTGCTGATGCGGCCTTTGAGCCCGTACTCCGTACCGTTCTTCATCACGAAAGTGACATCGGGAAAACTCTTCAGCGCCTCATTGACATTCCCCTTGAATCCATAGGCAAGGGCTTCTTCCAGGACGGACTCGGACAATGAGAATTCCGCATCCATATTGGAGTTGTCGCTCACGACGGTCAGGCGGGTGGCGGGAGAGACCTGGTCGCCGGCGCGTACATCAATTTCACCCGTAACACCTTTCACGGGCGAAGTGATGGTGCAGAATCCGAGATTGACCTTGGCCCTGTTCACGGCCGCCTTCGCCTGGGCCACGGCGGCCTGGGCGCTTTTATAGGCATTCTCCGAATTGTCGAGCATATAGCGGCTGACAATTTTTTTCTCAAACAGATTCTTATTGGATTCATACTCCAATTTCGCCGAACTCTCCGAGGCCAGCGCCGCCTGCAGGTTTGCCTGCGCTACATCCAGATCCAGTTGCGCATTACGGGAGTCTATGACGAAAAGCACGTCACCGACCTTCACCTGTTGTCCTTCGCTGACCGCAATCTGCATCAACTGTCCGCTTACCTGCGGCATAATGGTAACGTCCGCCTGTCCTTTCAGTTTCGCGCTGAATTTAATGGGGACGACGATGTCCTGCTTCTCGACAGTCATTGTCTCATAGGACGTGTTAACCTCCTGAGGAATATTGAGGTTGCAAGAGATCAGCCCGGCCATCACACCGAGCGCAGAGACCCACTTCAATCCAATAGTTTTCATGGTGTTGTTTTTATGGTTATAACTTAAAATGGATACATTTTACAACAAGCCCGCAAAGATAGGAATTTTTTTTGTAATTTCTCGCTACGCGACTATTGACGGCTGCGCCTCGGAAATGCAAAAAAATTTGCTTTTCTCTCGGCTTGCTCGTAAATTTGCTGGACAAAACTTGATAGAAATATGTACAACAGACTCCTTCTCAAACTCAGCGGCGAGAGCCTGGGCGGCCCCCAGGGCAAAGGTATCAGCGAAGACGTGCTGGCCGCATACGCCTCTGAAATCGCTTCCGCCACCCGCGCCGGGGCGCAAATCGCCATCGTCATCGGCGGCGGCAACATCTTCCGCGGCCTGCAGGGCGCAGGCAAAGGCTTCGACCGCGTGGACGGCGACAAGATGGGCATGCTGGCGACCGTCATCAACTCCCTCGCGCTGGCGATGGCCATCCGCAGCGAAGGAGTGGAAGCGACCGTTTTCACCGCCACCCCGATGGAGCCCGTCGCCAAATACTATATGCGTGACGACGCCGTGAAGGTGCTCGAACGCGGCGGCGTGGCCCTGCTCGCCGGCGGCACGGGCAACCCCTTCTTCACCACCGACTCCGGCGCCGCCCTCCGCGCGTTGGAAATCAAGGCCGACGCCCTGCTGAAAGGCACCCGCGTGGACGGCGTCTATACCGCCGACCCCGAAAAGGACCCCACGGCCACCCGGTACGAAGAGTTAAGTTTCGACAAAGCCATCGCCGACCGCCTCAAAGTGATGGACCAGACCGCCTTCTCCCTCTGCCGCGAAGGCAATATGCCCATCATCGTCTTCGATATGAACCAGAAAGGCAACCTCTCCGCCCTTCTCATCGGCGACAAAGTCGGCACCCTCGTACACGTGTAGGGAAGATATTTCGGCTCAAGAGCGAGCTTTTCTCCTCGATATCCTATCCATTATCAACGCCACCGCTCCGTCCCCGGTCACATTGCAGGCCGGACCGTAGCCATCAAGTGCAAGATAGATTGTCATAAGCAATGCCGTCTGTTCCGGTGAGAATCCAAGGATGCTCTCCCTTTCCTTCTCGTTACTGGGGACAGGAACTTGGAAATGATTTGCCGATACGAAGAAAACGCTTTGTTCTGCGCGCTGATGAAACACATCGGGCACCCCTCGATGACCCTGTATGAGTTGCAAGGATTCAATCACACAACAATGAACCAGGCTGCCCTGCAACTCCTTGTCAACACGCTGAAGTTATAACGGATTTAGTAAATTCTGGGCGAAAATTTTGTAATTACGAAAAAAAATGCCATCTTTGGGGAAATTAGGATAATATGCTTGACGTTGTAAAAGTTGCTTCTTATATCTCTCGCCGATATGAAAGGGAATTTGGTTCCCCTATCGACGAGATGAAGTTGCATAAGCTTTTGTACTTTGCCCAGCGCGAATCCTTTATCCAGTTAGACCAGCCACTATTCGCAACGCCCTTCCAGGCATGGAAATACGGGCCTGTTCTTGTTCAGATAAGAAGCCTGTACAAACAGGGAAAACTCACAAAAAGTTTATCACCCAAAGAGATTGCCCCTTACCAAGCCGTTTTCGATAAGGTTTTTGAGCAATATGCGCATAAAGATGCGTGGAGTCTCAGTTCCATTACCCATGGAGAAATATCATGGCAGAAGGCAAGGGTGGGCGTTCCCGCCGGAGAAAACAGTGACGCTTTGATTGAAATGGAGGATATCCGGAAGGATGCACACCATATTAAGCTTCGCCGATATCTTTTAAGTCACCTTCAGCCTGTTCTTTAAATATATTCATGTCAAGAATTACCGAGCGGCAGAAAAAGATCTTGGAGAGTTTTTCTATTGAGAGGCTCTCCTCTTCTGATACTAATTTACACTTGGTTGCAAACTTCTCTAACCCCAAGAGCGAAAGTCTTACAGACAAGATTCAATCAGATGCGTATGAAGAAGATGAGAACGGTTCTGTTGCATACTACGTCATCAAAAACAGGGAAGGAGGCATCGTCTTCTATTTTTCATTGAAGTGCGGGCAACTATACGACAAACTTATTGAGAAAGAGCAGCTTCGCCTGATAAAGAATCTCTTTCGGTATTTCGATGAAATAGAAAAAGAAGAGAGCACCAGCGAAGAGGATCGTCGACTAATCAAGGAAATCCGCGAAAGCTTACGAACCAGCAAGGGTATTTCAAAAGCGGAGCTTGAGAAGATTCAGAAGAAAGATAATAAAGCCGTTACGGACATTGAGAATGTCTTCACCGGGAATATCCAAAGGGTAGGACAGACATTTGCCGGAGTAGAAATTGTTGAGTTCTGCATTAACGAGAATTATCGTAAATACATGGACTCCCTGGGCTTTTTCCCTCATTTCGGAGCTGTGGTTTTCTGGTATTTCCTTGTTCCTATTGTTTTAGAGGTAAAGAAACATATAGGCTGCAAGTATTTGTTCCTCTTCGCGGCTGACAATTCTGATGATGAGAGTTTGATTCGCTACTACAGAGAACTGCATTTTACCGATGCAGGAGAGCACGGAGCTGTTATTCCTTTTTATGACTGGTCCTGCCGATTCATGTATCAAGAAATATCTGGTCTGCCGCAGGGGAAAGAAGAATTCTTCAACACCTTCAACAGAGACGAAGAGGACGTATAGTTCAACTTCCTTATCGCTTTATCAGGCCCGGACGCGGTTCATTTATGCACATAACCGTCGTCTTTGATGCCCCAGATTGTGGAAATGAGCAGACCGCCGGCTATGGCGATCAAGGCCATAATGAGGAAAAGATTGTTCCAGAAAGAATCTCCGAAATGGTCTGACAGCAGGCCCACGCCAGCACCGGTAAAGATGGTGCTCAGGTAACTGAACAGACCGATAAAGCCCGCCGCCGCAGACGCCGCCTTCTTGGTAACCTGATTGCCGGAAATAACGACGAAAAGTGCCTGAGGTCCATAGAGAAAGAAACCAGCCATTGCCAGCAGTACCAGCATCACCACCGGGGAGACACCAGCCGGAAGGAAGTGGATAGCCAGGAGACATATGCCGGTAAGAATCATTTCTATCACGCAAACCCGCTGACCACGGGAATGGAACCAGTGGTCCGTCACCCATCCTGCCGCCAGCATGCCCAGGCAGCCGGCAATTTCGAAGATGCCGATGATCCAGCCCGCTAATTGTGGCGAGAGTTGCTGCTCACCTTGTTGGAGGAACTTAGGACCCCAGTCCAGCACCGCAAAACGCACGATATAGAGCATCAGGGCGGTAGTCGCGATCGTCCACACCACCGGATTCTTGAAAACCTTGTTCATCACAAACATACGATAGCCTTCAGGCGTTTCGTTGTCGTCCAGTTCAGTCTTGGTGTCAGGGAGTTCCGGAAGGCCCACCGACGAGGGTGTGTCCCTTAAAGTGAGGATGATGAACGCCACTCCACCGGCCCCGATGGCAGCCGGCAACCAAAAACACCAGCGCCAGCCCATGGTTGCTACGATGGAACCGCACACCACCGAAACGATGGCCGCCCCTATGGAGTGTGACATGTTCCAGATAGACATCTTCGTGGCAAGCTCCTTGGGGGGCACCCAATGCACCATAAGACGATTGCAAGGGCCGAATCCGGCGCCCTGAAACACATTGTTCAAAATCAGAAGCACAGCCATGATGACCACCATCGCATTCACGAAGTCGGGGCCGCTTTCCTGCCCTGTAATCCAACGGCTGATGTCAGCGCTCCAGCCGAATATCAGGTTCAGGACCACGCAAGCGCCAAGACCTATCGCCAAATGCCAGCGGGCATTGGCCCGGTCGGCAATGAAGCCGTTCAGGAATTTGGACACGCCGTACACCAGTCCCACCAGCGTCAGGATAATGCCAAAACCAGTATCCTTAATGCCGTATTCCAAACCCAGCGCCGGCATGGCAAAGGCAAAATTTTTCCGTACGAAGTAGAAAACCGAGTATCCGATCATCGAGCAGATGATCACCCGCCATTGCCAGTATTGGAAACTCCTTTTGGTTTTCATAATGCAAAAGGCCCTCCTTCGGCAAACAAAGGGTCTACAATGGCATCATAAAAACCGCCGCGTTTAGCTAGATCGAGTACATTGTAGCGGAAGCGCATAAGTTGTACCAGCGGGAACATATCCTTGAGCCGGGCCAGCGAGAGGCCGATCTGCTCCGGTTCATAAGGAGCACCGGCCGCCTTCAGGAGGGCCTTCATTTTATCATAGGAATAAACCTGCCCCTGCAATTTGGCCTTGAAGGCCGGCCACTCCCGTTTAAGTTTGGATAGTTCCTTCCGAACCTCTTCGAACGGGGCATACTTCTTGGTGATTTCATTATACCCGAGCATCGGAGCCGGGAAATCTTTGAATAAGTCCCGCGCTCGCTGCTGTTCTTCCTCCAGAGACGGCCATGTCGTCACGCAGGCATCTATGTCCAGTTGGGTAAGGTCCAGTTTAAACAACCGGTCGAAAACGGCGCACATGGTCAGGGTACCGATAGCCACCTGGAAGCCATGACTTTGAAGTTTGCCGTGACAACGGTGCTCCGTCATATCCAGGATATGGCTGAACAGGTGGTCGCAACAGGAAGCCGGACGAGATGAGCGCGCGGCCTGCATGGCAAAACCGCTCAGTGTAAGGCCTTCAAACACATCGGAAATAGCCTCAGGATTCCCGGCTGCCACTTCTGCCGGATGGGCCAGGAAGTCGTCCAGGTAATCCTGCAGCACGTGCCAGGCGTCAGGGTGGATGGACTCGGTGCCAACAAAGTCCGAAATCATCCATTCTGCACCGGCAGGCACCTTGGCGGCCAGGTCGGCGTAGCCGGCAGCTGTCATTTCCTTAGGCGCTGCCGCAATTACAGTCATATCGGCAAGGATGGCTATGGGGGCCGGGCAGGAGAAGGTCTGCTTGGCTCCCTCGAAGGTGATGGATGCACCAAAGGACGAATAGCCATCGACAGAAGCGGCTGTTGGCAAGGTCAAGAAAGACTGGCCGTGATGGTATGAAGACAGCTTGCACAGGTCGTTGATGACGCCGGATCCAACGGACACCAGCACGCTACCCGGATGAGCGGCCAACTGGGCATCAACCTGCTCGACATACTTCCACTCGGCGTGGAATTCTTCCTCTTCAATAATGAATGTTGTGACCGGAATGCCTTCATCCAAGAATAAGCGGCTCACTTTTTCTCCCAGAATGGGCCAGGTATGGACATCGGCAACAATCAGCGCCCTTTTGTCTGGAAAAAAACGTTTGAACACCTCCGGAGCCTGCGCTGAAGCCCCGCATCCCATAATGTATTCCTTTGTGTCCGTAGCAATGGACAGTGCAAACTTTATTCTTTCTTCCCTATTCATTGTTTCGCCATCATGAATTTAGAAAAGTTTATTTTTAAGGCATTTATCTATTAGGAATCATTGTCTTGACAATCTTCGTAAACACGCTAAACAGAAGTTCTTTTTTGAGGAAAAATTTTGTCTATGATGAGCGTGACAGCTCCATCACCGGTAACGTTACAGGCTGGACCGTATCCATCAAGAGCCAAATAAATCGTCATAAGCAATGCCGTCTGTTCCGGTGAGAATCCAAGGATGCTCTCCAGCAGGCCGACGGATGCCATCAACACTCCGCCCATTACGCCCGGAGAAGCAACCGTTGCGATTGCCTGCATAAGAACAAAGTTAAGATATAAAGCAAAAGGAATAGGGGTCCCGGTAACATATGCCACAGCAACCGCTGTCGCAGCCAGCTTGATGGTAGAACCGCACATATGCACGTTGGAGCACAGCGGAATGGTAAAATCAGCCACATCTTCGCGAACGCCATTTTTGAGCGTACACTGGGTTGTAACAGGGATAACGGCCGATGAAGAGCAGATGGAAAAACCGGTCAAATAAGCCGGGACCATATTCCACAGGCACTTGAAAGGGTTCTTCCCGTCTATCAGTCCGGCAATAATGTACTGTACGACAAGGAAGAGAATCGACAGGCCAACACCGGTAAGAATGATCTTTGCACCTGCACCAATCACCACGGCTATCACTCCCTTGGCGCTCATCTCGCAAATCATAGTGAAAATATACACGGGGAGAAGCGGAATAATAACCTTCTCCATCGTAATCTTCACAATTTCTCCAAACTCGTCAAAACCTTTCTTAAGCCCCTTGGAGCCAGTATAGATAATACCAAGCCCTATCATAAAAGACAGCATAAGGGCTGTCAGGATGTCGCAAATGGGCGGGATTTTCATATCTATATAGGGTTTGAACTCCTTGGCGGCCACCACCTCCGTTGAAAGTTCTCCCGGAGTAAGGTAGTGAGGGAAAAGGAAATTTCCACCCAGATATGAAAACAATCCGGCACACACCGTTGATGCGTAGGCTATGAGGACCACTATCAAAAGCATCTTGCCGGCACCCTTGCCTAAATTGGCAATAGCCGGAGTCACGAGTCCCAGTACCAGCAGCGGAACAATAAACTTGAGCAATTGCGCAAAGAGAATATTGAATGTCTTGAATATGCGTACCAGCACATCCGGCGCAATCTGTCCCAGCAGGGCGCCCAGCACGATGGCAATAAGAACCTTTACAAACAGGCTCAGTTTAATCTTTTTCATGGGTCCTTCTGATATCAAAAGAGCAAATCTTCCGTCAGCCGGATATCGGAAGCGGAGGCTCCTACCAGAATCCGATACTTGCAAGGATCAAAGGTCCAATCGTGTGACCCCTTGTCGTAGTACGAGAATGCGCTTTCCGGAAGAGTAAGCGTAATGGTGTGGCTTTCTCCCTTTCCCAGAAAGAGTTTTTCGTATCCTTTGAGTTCGTGATCCGGACGGATGATGGAGGGGTTGACAGGCGCCACGTAAACTTGCGCGACCTCGGCCGCGGCGCATCTGCCCGTGTTGGTCACCGTGAAGGTAACGTTTACGCCATGGCCATCCACCTTATCGACCCGGAGATTCGAATAGTCAAAGGACGAATACGTCAGGCCATATCCGAAGGCATACAGAGGCTCCACCCCGAAATGCTCAACTCCCCGGTAGCCCACGAAGACGCCTTCATTGTAATCGACATACTCATAGGCCGCCACCCGTTTCAAAAATTTCTGATTGGCCCCGTACAGTTTCGTGCTGATCCACTGGCGGTTATAACTGAGACGCGAGACGGGATTCTTTTCCCAAGAGCCCCAGAAAGTGAAAGGCAAACGGCCTGATGGAGATACTTTTCCCGAAAGAATGTCGGCCAGCGCCCGGCCGCTTTCCTGTCCTGTATACCAGGCCATCAGGACGGCATCCACCTGATCCGCCCATTTCGTCATATCAACCTCGCCTCCGGAATAGACGACCACGATTACCTTCTTGCCGGTGGCAACCGCCGCTTGAATGAGTTCATCCTGACCGGCAGGCAAGGCGTACGTACGGTCGGCATCCTCTTTCTCGGTATCCTTGTTATACCCTACGGCAACAACGATATACTGAATCTTATCCAGTTCCGATGGTTTTGTCGGAATACCGCTGCGGAACGTGACTTTATACTTTCCTCCGAGAGCGGAGAGTCCCTGATAGAGGGTGGTCGTGCGCTCCGGGAAGGGATACATCCGACCGGACCCTCCGCCAAACGGGATGTAATCGGCGTTCGGCCCGACCAATAGAATCTTGCCGCCTTTCAGGGGGAGAACGCCGCCGGCATTTTTCAAAAGGACAGGCCCCTCAACCGCAGCCTTATAGGCTTTGGCGTGACTCTCCGGATTGTCAAGAGGAATGCGCGGGTCAGGCTCGCGGCCCAGGCAGCCGAATGCGATATAGGTCTGCAACAGGTGCCTGCACTTCTCATCAATGTCACTTTCCGCAATCACGCCGTTGTCCAGCAAAGGTTTGAGGTTCTCGTAATTCAGCGCGTAGCCCATCGGCATTTCAAGGTCAAGGCCGCTGGTGGCGGAACCCAGCGGAGTATAGTTTGACCGCCAGTCTGACATCACCAGGCTCTGGAAACCCCATCTCTCACGCAGATTATATTTTATGAGCCACTGATTCTCGGCGGAATGCACCCCGTTAACGCCATTGTACGATGTCATGACGGCCCCGACACCATTCTCCACGGCCTTGCGGAAGGTGGGAAAATAGATTTCGTTCATCGTGCGTTCGTCCGCATTCGAACTCACCGTGTGGCGGCTATACTCCTGATTGTTCATGCAGAAGTGCTTGATGGTGGCAATGACACCTTGTTCCTGAATACCGTTGATGTAGCTGACCGCTTGCTCCGAAGCCAAATACGGATCTTCGCCATAATACTCGAAATTCCGGCCACAGAGGGCGTTCCGGTAGATATTTACGCCCGGGCACAGCATAATGGAAATGCCCCGGGCCCTCGCATCTTGTCCAATCCCTGTTCCCACTCCGTAAGCCACATCGCGGTTCCACGAGGCGGCCACCGCCAAACCGCAAGGATAATAGGTGCTGTTCTCCGCTTTATCCCCAATGCTGCGGACGCCCTGCGGACCATCTGCAAGAAGGATGCTTTTGATGCCCAGACGCTCAACAGGGAACGTGTAAAACTTGTCTTTCCAGCCGGAAATAAAACTTATCTTTTCCTGCAGCGTCATCTGTTTTACAAGCGCTGCGGCCTGATCCTTGTCTTCCTGGGTAATGACGGGAACGGAAGCCTGCATCAACCCTGAAAACAGGACAAAAAAAGTAATGAATGCCAGTTTTTTCATATTTTCACTCTCCAAGTTTTATCTCCATCTTCGCCATCATGACGGTTCCATTTTCGCGATCAATGCCCCACAGATTCCCCTCCCGGTCGATGGCAATGCCTTGTCCTTTGAACGGAATATCCATAGTCCCCGTCCACTGCATGGTCATACCGTGAGGCGGAAACTCCAGCATATATAATTTCTGCTCATTATGACCGGTACAATAGAATTTTCCGTTGAGATAGAGCGCGCCGGAAAGACTATAGGGATGAAGTTCTGCCAGCAAATCTTTCGGGAGAATCCATCCTGCGGTCCGGTGCCACTGGTTGTCGTACCGGACGATTTGCGTCCAACGATTGTCCTTGTCCAACTCATCTTTAATGATGCCCGTCTTGCTGTCATAATGCGCAAATCCCACATACCAGCAGTCATCTCCGCGGACGACCCAGGTACAAGAGCCGCTGTCAATCCCCAAACTGATGGTTTTCAAATGGGTCAGGTTTTCCGGATCGAAGACCTCGATGGAACTGGCCATGGGCACCTCCGGATAGTTTGAGTGCGAACAATACAGCAAGCCATCTATGACAATACCCCCGTCGAAATGTTGTATGAGTTCCGGAGTATCTTCTTTCCAAGTTGCAAGCAACTCACCCTGCAAGGTATATTTCGAGACAGACCGGTTGCTGATAAAATAAAAACCGCTCTCATCGACAGCCACTCCCTGGGCGTCTTCACCGCAATGGAATGTCCGGACAATCTTGTAATCCTCCTGTGCAAATGCGGGGGCACACCCGACGTTATTCCTGTATCTGTAAAGGGCTTCGAGGAAATAATAATCGGCGTAGGATAACGGTGCATCCAC
This sequence comes from Bacteroidales bacterium, assembly GCA_017962705.1. Taxonomy (GTDB): domain Bacteria; phylum Bacteroidota; class Bacteroidia; order Bacteroidales; family UBA932; genus Cryptobacteroides. The sequence goes on along the minus strand of JAGCUV010000008.1, from coordinate 22,778 downwards.
TTCGATACCGTTTTTGTAGAAGCCCGTTCCATGTTTAAGAAGGAATCCTCCGGCTTCGCCTGCGGTGCATAAGTATTCCGGAGAGGACAGAGCCGAAAGTATGGCTTCGGCCTGTCTCATATATGTCCTTGAGAGTTCTTTATTTCTGGTAAGTGAACTGAGTTCAATAAATGCTGAAGCCATGACTGCTGCTGCCGATACATCTACTTGCTTCTGAGGCGCCATAAAGTCCCAATTGGGGACCGGATTATCCGCAAGAAGAGGCAATAAGTAAGCAGCAATCTTCTGTGCGTGCTCCAAATAACGCTCCTCCTTGGTTTCGCGATACATCATCGTGTATCCATACAGGCCCCATGACTGCCCACGGGACCATGCAGACTCATCGGCAAAGCCCTGTACTGTCTGCTTTTTGAGAACCCGGCCCGTCTTGGGATCATAATCAACGAGATGATAGGATGAACCATCCTGCCTGAAATGGTTTTTCAATGTCACATCGGCGTGACTGATGGCTATCTCTTTCCAGCGTGGAACGCCAAATAGTTCGGCCGCATAGGTGAGCAGTTCAAGATTCATCATATTGTCTATGATGACCGGATAGGAGAAATGCTTGTCGTCCCAACTTTTAATCGTTCCGGTCACGGGAGAAAAACGGCTTGCGAGGAACTCTGCCGCAGTCCGGATACCCGGCAAATACTGTGCATCACCGGTAAGTTTGTATGCCAGCCCCAGCGAACACATGATTTGAAACCCGGCGTCGTGATCCGAGATGAACGACAGCGGAGCCATCATTTTCCGGGTCTGTCGTTCAGCCGCATTGCGAACACTCCTGTCTCCGCCGAGCTGCCACGCATACCAGCACGTACCGGGAAAGAACCCGCTTACCCATCCTTTCAACTTTGTCGTTTTCAGCGTCCCGTCCTGCCACGTCTTTGGCATCTGCTCCATTCCCACGCAGGAATCCAGCAGCAGGACATTCTCCGTAATGGATGCCATCGGTTCTGATTTTTCTTTTTCCGTCAGCAAACCTTGATAACCGCAGGGGACCAGGAAGCGTCCTTTCCAAAAAGTGGCCATCTCCGGGAAGCCGTCGCAGGATTCGGTCCACAGGACCTCCGGCGTTTGCTCGTTTGAAATATCCACCATGCTGATCTGTCTGGCAATGCGGGCCGTAAGCCCCAAGCGGGCGCCTCTGTCCCACGCCGGAGCGCCGTATAGGTTCTCGCCCACGCCGGTCCTGGGTTCTCCGGCTTCGGCGTGCGAATAGACATACATCTTCCCTTTGGTACAGGTGATGAAACGATCGTCCTTATAGGCGCAGACTCCGTCAAACAGAGTCGGTTTGAATCCCGCGTCCTTTTTCTCTCCGGCGGTTACATCATTCACATTCACCCAAAATACTCCGGCATTGTGCTGGATACGCGGATACCAGCCCTCGGAATCAGCCGCATCGGGAACATATTTGTCCCAACCGGGACCCCGCCCCGCCTGCCCGAGATACCTGAGGTCCCGGGTGAAATAGTAGTATCCGTGATAGCGTGTGGCCGCGACGATATGCCCGTCGTCCGGGGCAAAAACCCAGAAGCAGAGGCCGTGCGGACCATCGAAGTTGAACTGGTCAAAACGGTCGGACTCTTCCAGCCGGATGCCGGTACCAGCCGCATCCCGGCTGATTTTATAGGCAGCCACGCCGCCAAAACCCTCTGCTACCACCAGTCTGTCGCCACAAATCGCTACATCCGAAGCATAAGCCATCGGTCCCTTGCCGATCTGCGCCAATCGGCCGCTGTCGTCAGACGTCAGAATCGCCAGTCCGCCGTAGGTGCAAGCCGCAAACACAAGGGAGTCCTTGGCCGCGACGCCACGAACGGGGAAACACCCCGACGGTTTCCAACTCGCAAAGTGGCTGTCTTCCGATGTTTCGTAGGGATATCGGTACGCGGCATTCACCGGCAGTTTTCCCCTTTGCCTGGGGACTGGCTTGATCTTGGGGCACGGGATGGCCAGTAATCCCAGTTGCTGGTGCACGGTCGCGTAGATGACGCCCTTACCCACCGCCACAGAGGTGACCGGCAGCGCCTTTCCCTCAGCGTCCGTCGCCGTAAAGCGGGAAGCGATGAAAGGCTGGGCGGGACGATGGGCATCCACCACATACAGGCCGTTAAACGAATCGGCACAGACAAGATAATTTCCGTTGCTGGCCGGCCTCACGGTCCAGTAATCCGGGTAAGAGCTGTACATCTTGGCAAAATCCACCCTTGCCAGATGCCGGGGCTTCGCCTTATCGCTGATGTCGAAGATTTCAAGACCGTGTCCGTCTCCGGCCTTGGAGGCCTTTCCGGAAGCGGAATGATGCCCGGTCGACGCATATAGATACTTGCCGGTAGTCCATACGCCATCCCCGAAACCCCGCAAGGGAGACGTGCCCAGCGTCCTGACCGCCGACATATCCGAGGCATCGATGGCCGTCACCCACGAATCGGCCCATTCTCCGGAATACAAAATCCCGTCACAATAGAATATGCTCTGCGACTCGGACGTCTTCTCCAAACGGATATGCGTAGGGTTTGATGGATCGCTCACATCCACCATTTCCACGCCATTCTGCCGGCAGGCAAGGAACATCACATCTCCCGCCACATCAATTCCCGTAGCCAGTTCCACCGGATCGTAGCGGGATACCTGTTTCAAGTTGCGGGGGTCGGAGACATCCAGAATCCACACGCCGGACTCCCGGCACGCGGCGTACAAGTAATGGCCCTGTACCACTATCTGCCGGACATAGCCATAGATTTCATAAGAAGAAAGCAACTGGGGAGACTGCGCATTCGTAGCATCCAGCGCATACACGCTGTGCCCTGCGCCGCAATAAAGCGTATTCCCCTCCAGGCAGACCGATTTGACGTACTCCTTTCCAACGCCCTCCACTTCGCGCGCTTCGCCCAACAAAGCGCCACGGTAGTTTTCCACCTTCGTCTCGGCCGCCCAGGCGGAAATAGCCGACAACAGGGCTATGACAAAAAACAATTTCTTCATTTTGAACAACAGATGTAATAAAACTCCCGGGTTCCGTCCGCCTTTTCGCACAGCAGGGTCGCATCGCCGGGAGCAAGGGCGGTGACCCGGCCGGCAGGGTCGACCGAGGCGACCTGACGGGAAAGGTCCCAGTAATAAGCGTACTTCTCGTTTTCTTTTTTCTTGAGGGCGCTTCCTGTGTCATATATGTCCCACCGTACGGCTTCAATGGGAACCTGATAGAATTCGCCCGGTTGCAGGACGATGGGCTCCAAGTGAAAGATCCTGTCGGGACCATAACCCAAGCGAAGCAGCCGCAGGACATCGTGACGCCGGGACACGCAGACCCAATCGATCGCCTGGGCATTCACGGTGCCGCTGACGCGACGCTCCAAGGTCGCATACGGGTCGCGGCGGAAGTCACGGTAACGGGCATCGGCGGCGGTATGGATATGTAGTACGCCTTCTTTGAACATCTGCATATCGTGATGGTTGTGACCGGCCAACACGGCCAGCAGTTTCAAATCCGGCCGCAAGTCGAAGCGGTACTCGGCCCCGTCCACCCGGTATCGCCGATGCGTGGCCAAAGCGCCCAGCGCGGCCTCCATCTCCGGCGTACTACCTCCCGTCGAGCAAGCCAGCTGCGGCACGTGGACAAGCACTATCAGCGAATAAGCCTGCGGAGCCTTCATGATGGCCTCAGAGAAGATCCAGCGGCGCTGGACCGGCCCCACGCTGTCCACCAGTCCGAAGCCGATATGGGTATCTTTGACGGAATCCGAAGAGTCCAGGACGATATAGCGGATGCGGGCCTTGGGCTCATCCAGATAGTAATAATTCGAGTGGGGGTCGTCGGGGTTCCGCACCACTCCCTCCGGCGACATTACAGATTGGAGGAGTGCCGCCGTGGTGTCCAAGTCAAAAGTCAGTCCCTCCCCTCCCGGCTTATACTTGAAAGTAAAATCGTGATTGCCGTGTACCTGGTAGAGACGTCCGCATTCCATCACCCGCCCGCATTGGCTGCGATAAGCATCGATGAAAGGCGTGATATCGTCCGTAAAGGCCGGTATTGCATCGCCGCCGAAAAAAGTCTTGGGAAAACGCTTCAACCGGCTGCCGACATACCGAATCATCTCCGGCGCATAGCCGTCATTCTTTTCCAAATGAGAATCTGTCCAGAAAAAAAAGCAGTCGGATGATTGCCCGGCCGCCTCTTTCATGGCAGGCATTCTCGCTGAGAGGTATTCCTCGTAATAATCCGGCAGGTCCGCCTCGACAACACGAGCGTCACACCCCGCCGCCAACCCGACCACGGCCGGCAACAGCCATAAAATGCTTTTCATCATTCGGACAAGGGTTGCAAAGTCACGGTCAACGCCCGCTTTTCTCCCTTGGGCAGCACAAACTCAAAACCGCAAGCCCAGGTATCCTTCGGCTTGGTCTGCCAGGCCATAAACGGGTCATCGGGATAATCTTTCGGGTCGACAGACCACTGCTTATATTCCACATCGGCTCCGCTGACGCGCAGCATCATCGTAGTTCCTTTCTTGGTAAAGCGAATCCCGTCCCCGGAGATGACCGGCTCGGCTCCGGAGATGAAATTCCACCGGATGGCGGCATCCAGGCTGTCGGTGGCCGCCAAGGTATCCCGTACGCAGAGGCTGCCGTCTTCCATAATTGCGACGGTGCGGATGGCTTCGTTCAAATCGCCGTGATAAATCGGCGAAAGACGGAAAGTCGCCCCGCATCCTTCGCGCGGATTGTCAAAGCCCCTCACCAGCGGAGCAATCGAATCAATCAGATGGTCGTGTCCATTGACCACGATGGTATTGTGGTCGATGGCCCGGTAGCCCAGTAGCCGCCATCTCGTGGCCCTGTATACGTGCCAGCCATCAAGCCCCAAAGAGGCCACACCCTTGTTGTTCACTTCATACTTGGGAATGGGCATTTCGCGGGCCCAGCGGACGCCGGCAAAATCATAGACATACGAGCCGCAGTCCATATGGGCGTGCGTCACCTTGGTCAGTCCGCCCTTGATGGCCAAGTAGGCATCCTTCTCGTTCCATCCCGTACGGGCGATGGCCAGATCGACGCGGCCGTGACCCGTATACAGCCGGGTCGAGGGTTCGCGGATGCCGGAAGGCTCCACCTTGGAAGCCCAGCAGATTGCCAGCGGGCCCAGCCTTTCGGTCTTGACATGGTCGAGCAGCCGCTCGCAAATATACACGCGGGAGGGGTCGTTGTACTTGCAAGCAAAGAACCAAAGCCAGGAATTGTATTTTTTGACCTGCCAGCTGTCGGCATAGTTGAACGTCCCCGTGCTGCCGGACATAAAGGAAATAAAGTCCGAGGTCTTGTCAAAGCCGGGAATGTCCGTAACACCGAAATCGTGTCCGTAAACGCCTTGCAGCACGGAACTCATCATAATGTGGTAGGATGTGCCGAAGCCCCAGTAACCGGGACCTTCGACATAAATGCCGTCAGGCGCGTAAAACTTGGAACAAATCTCCTGGTAGTTGGTGATGCTGCGGTCCAGTATCTGCTGGCAGCGTTCCGGACAGGCTTCATAGATAGCCAGGGCTGCCGAAGCATAGGCTGCGTTCAACACCTGCGACCAGTTGTAATTGGCCCGGAAGGTCCGGATGTTATAGCGCTCGTCTTCCGACACATCGAATGCGAAGCGCTGGATCCGGTCCTCGATGGTCTTGCGAAGATTTTTGTCAAGGTCCTTGTACAACCAGTCATAGCCCAGACTCACCGCCTGCAGCATTTCGGCCACGGAAAGCAGATGCTTCGGATCCCAGTCCGGCAAGTCGCAGACATATTCCAGCACCTTCTCCGCGTGCTCCAGATACTTGTAGTCCTTGCTGTAGCGAAAAGCGTACGCGCAATTGAAAATCTGCGTCAAGGCTCCCCTGGAAAGTTCCAACTTGTCGGCCTTTCCCTTTCTGGCTTCGGGCATCGCGCCTTCTTTGACATATTTGTCTGCCGCTTTCATGGCCGCCTCGTGCATGCGCACCAGATGGATGTTCCGGCCACGGTTCACCGTTTTCACCACATCTTTGAACGCTTTGTCCGACGCGATGAGGCGGGGGTGATGCAAGGAAGCCACCTTCACCGGTTTCTCTGCCGCTTCAGCTGAAACGCCGGCCAGCAACAGCAGGATAATGAGGAACCTTTTCATGGTTGCGGATGTATGACAGATTTGACCGCTTCCAGATAGGAATAGCCGTTGAGCATATCAGGAAGCAGGTAACTCCCCTCCACCCACTCGTTCCAGGCATTGATCATGATAAACTTGGGCTGGGTGTCGGCATGGTCGTCGGCGTATTGCCTGGCCTTGGCCAGGTAGCGCGCGAACACGTCCGGCGTGTTGTGGAAACGGGTCAGTTTATCGGGCCCCTTCGCCGGGAAACGCGGGGTGTCATCCCAGGAAATGGACACACAAGGGAAGACAGGAATCTCCACCCGGGAAGACCAATACTCCCGCCGGGCCACCCCGTTCTCGCAGTGGACCAGATAATCCGAGTTGAATCCGCCCATATTGTACCAAGCCCAGCTGTCCGGCTCCAGCGCCAGGCCCAAGCGGACCCTCTCCTGCTCCAGCTCGTCATCCATTTTGGGCGCCGCGCCGTTCATCATCATATAATGGACATCGGGGAAGCCGGCTTTCCGGGTCTCGGCGCGCAGGTACCTCATCGCCTCCAGCGCCGCCCCCTCGTCTCCGCCGAAAGATTCCACAAAGCGCTCGGCGGAAAACATCGCGAACACGGGGCAGCCATTGATCTTGGTGTAGTTGGGACGATGGAAATACTTCGTGATGACCCGATTGACAATCACAGGCCAGTCCTGCGGGTCGATGGCTCCGCGCCAAAGGATGCTTTCGTCATCTCCCCACTTGTGGTAATTCCAGTAGTTGTGCTTGACATCGTGGTTGGCCCACATGATGAAGAATTCCATGCGGGTATTGGAAGGAGCCCGGAGAAAACCGTCATCCAGCGCGCTCTCTAGGAAAGGGTAATGTTCGTACCAATACCAATCGTAGATAAAGGTATTTACGCCATACGCCAATGCCGTATTGATCCACTTTTCCACCACAACCGGGTCGTTGTCCATTTCATAGCCCCAGAGCGGCAATTTGGGCTGGTAGTGTCCCTCGAACCGGGGATCGCCCTGCTGAATCACCTCCCACTCGCCGATTCCTTTTTCCCATACCGTGCGGCCTAACGAATCATCGTGGCAGGAAGGCCAGATAAAGGCGCACACGTGATAGTCGAAGTCCGTCGGCTTCGGACTGCGGGAACAAGCCACTCCCAAAGTCGCCGCCATCACCGCAAAAATAAGTAAATTATTCCGCATCGTCAAAAGCATGAATGTAATCATTATTATCAGCCATATCTTCCGCCCCCACAGTAGTAGCATCAGGGCCTGGCGGCGGGGGAGGAGGCGGCGGAACTTGGCCCGGAGTAACCTTGATGGGGTCGCAGTATCCGGAACTGGAGCGGCCGTTGACAGCCGCAACGCTGACATAGTAAGCGATGCCTTTCTGTTCGTATTCCGGATCGAGCCCGCCGAGCGTCTTGTAGGTCCCGGCGGTGGTGCCCATCGCCAGCACGCGGGGTTCCAGCCCTTCCACTTCTTCCGTCAGGCAATATTGATACTCCAAGGCGTTGACCACGGCATTCCAACTCACTTTGACAGAGTTTTCCGTATGGTCAATCTGAGCCAGTCCGGTCGGCTTGTCCAACGCTATCTCAGGCTCGGATCCGCCCCCTTCGGGGCCTGCATTTTTTCCGCAGCAGACAAGACAAAGAATCATCAAAGGCAAGAGAAATTTACGCATTGTTTTCATCTCCAGTAAAAGTCATTTTGATCGGCCGGGTCAAGGGCCACATTATTGCGCAGTTCATAGTCCGGGAAAGCGCAGACCATGGATTTTCTTACGGACTCCACATCCGAGGGAGTGGGAGTAGCGTAGAGTTCCATCGTACTCTTCACGCTGGCATTTCCCGGAAGGTTGATGCTCTGGATATAGACCAGGGAAATGTTCTTCACCAGCCAGGCGGCTCCCTGGCGGTGGGTGTCGAACCATTCGTGGTTCTCGCCGTGCATCTCGAACAGCCGCTCCAACATCAAAGCATCTATAAATTCCTGTGTGGAGGCAAATTGCCCGACCGTCCAGTCGGCAGGCTCCGCCGCCGGAGAGGAAGAATCGTCCACCGAACGACGGGCGCGGTCCAGCAGCTGGTTGACATAGCCGACCGCCTTTCCCAGGTCGTCCAAGCGCGCCGCCGCTTCCGCCGCCATCAGATAGACCTCCGCCATCCGGATGATATAGCAGTCGGCATCGCCGGTATTGTAATCATAGCGATGACTGATCCATTTGCGGAAATAATGGTTGCTGGACGTACCGCCGGTCGTGTTGGGGAAGAGGCCGGACTTGGTCTTCACCTGTCCGTAATTGTCCTGGTCCCAGTAGGTATAGCTCAACGATTGGTAAGTCGCCGCCTGACGGGGGTCCGGAGAGGCTTCGTGCCAGCCTTTGCTGTTCAAGGGGGTATTTCCGTACTTTTCGCACCACTTCTCCCAGACCCAACGGGCCGGACGCGTACGGCCGGCGATGCTCTGGGTGCCGGTCATGGAGATGGACTCCGCCGGATGGGGCCAGTGAAGCTGCTGCATAAAACTGGTCGGTCCGTAATAAGGCGTATTGGAAGTGACCAGAATCCGTTCTTTGGAGCGATAGTCTTCGGGGTGATTCTGCGGGTCCCAGCGGAAAAGGTTGCGATAGTCCGGCTCCAGGGCATAGGGACTGTCGGGCGCCATCAATGCTTCGCATTCCCTCAGCACGATGGTCCACGCCTCTTCCGGCGTATCCACCCCGCAATTGGTGAAGTCGGGATACCTTCCCGGCTTGGAAGCGTCGAAGAACTGATCGTAGGGAGAGGACATATAAGAGGCAATCCAAGTGTAGACCATCGCCCGCACAGCGTGCACCGCAGATTGGCAGGCGCGGGACTCCTGTCCGTTCACGGCCGTCTGCCGGGCATAGTCCCGCATATTGGATTCGGCAAAATCCAAATCGTCAAGAATGAAGCGGTAGACTTTCTGGTAGGGACTGCGCGGCACGTTGACCTGCGATTCCTCGGTTACCGGTTCTTGAATGACGGGCACGTCGCCATATACACGAGCCAAAGTAAAATAAAACACCGCCCGAAGGAAGCGGGCCTCGCCGGCAATCTCGTCCTTATAGTCCTCACCAATCGGCGATGACGGCAGATACCAGAGAATGTTGTTGCAGGCATTCACGCCGACATAGAGCGACGAATAGAGATTCTTGTTGTCGTTGGTCGTCGAATAGAAAGTCATATAATGGCACTGCTCATACTGGTCGGTACGGCGGTTGCCCGTCCACACGCGCGTCTTGGAGGCATTTCCCAGATAGGTCCCCAACGGATTCCCCATAAAGACGCTGTTTAAATTGGCATACACACCGTTGATGGCCGCTTCAGCCGCCGCTTCGTTGGCAAGAAGGCTTTCCCCGCAGATGGTCGTCGACGGCTTCTCATCGAGGAAATCCGTGCAGGAAATCATCAATGCCACAATCGATAGTAACAAACTGTACTTTTTCATACGCATCAGAAGGAAATGCTAAAATCCAAACAAAATGTCCTTGCAGAAGGATAGGAGCCGCTGTCGATGCCCACCCGTTTCATGCTGCTGCCGAAACTGCTCACATTCGGGTCCCATCCGCTGTATTTCGTGAACACATAGGGATTCTGGACCGTAAAGCCAAGCGAAAGCGCGCGGACGAAACTCTTTTTCGGCAACTGGAAGTTGTATGACAAAGAAACGGACGATATCCTGAGGAACGAGGCGTCCTCCACGACCCGGTCTGTCACAAAAGCGCGTTCCGCGTTGCTCAGGCCCCCGAAAAGTTTGGGAAATTCGTTCGACCGGTTTTCCGCCGTCCAGGCATTGCAGTAAGCGACGCTATAAGCATTGTGGAGGTTCTGCGAGCCGGGATCCATCAACTGCGCGCGGGTCGTGTTGAGAATATCTCTACCGTAAACGCCCTGAAAAACGGCGGACAGGGTAAATCCGTACACCGTCAGCGTGGTGTTGAAGCCGTAACTGAACGTGGGATTGGAATCGCCCAGGATGGTGCGGTCCCCGATATCGATGTATCCGTTCCCGTTGAGGTCGCGGTATTTGATGCGTCCGGGCTCAAGCGGCGCTCCTCCCTCTGTCAGCGGCACGCCCGTCTCTCCCTCTTGGACGATGCCGTCCGTCAGATAACCATACAACAGCCCCAGAGGTTCCCCCTCGATAAAAATATTGCCCGGCGTACTGAGGAAATAGACAGAACTGCCCAGTTGCGAACCGAGGGTATAACGAACTTCGCGGGAGTTACCGTTCCGGTCGTACATGGTCATCGTACCCACATTCACACCGAAAGAGTCCAGCTTGTTGCGGTTGAGGGAAAAGTTGCCGCTGAGGGTCCATTCCACGTGGCGGGTGCGGAGGGGAATGGCTTCGAAGTTGAACTCGACACCCCTGTTGGAGATATCCCCCATATTGATCCACATCGAAGGAAAGCCCGTCAAGAGCGGTATTTCCCGCTGTTGGAGCAGGTCGAAAGTTTTCTTGTAGTACGCTTCGACACTGAACGTGAGCCGTCCGCTCCAGAGTCCCACATCCAGACCGGCATTCCATTGCTCCGTCGTCTCCCACTTGAGATTCTGGTTGGCAATGTTCTCAGACGAAAGACCACGGATATAGTCGGCATCGCTGACATGGCTTCCCAGCGTGGAAGGCTTGAAAGAGGAATAAACCTGGTAACTCGGGAGGCGGGAATTTCCCACGCGTCCCCATCCCAGGCGCAATTTCAACAGCGAGAACAGCGGCATATGGAACCAAGGCTCGTTGTTGATTCTCCACGCGGCGGCCAAAGAAGGGAAATAGGCAAAACGGTTGCGGGCGGAAAACTGTGAGGAGCCGTCCGCACGGAAGGTTCCGGTGAGGACATATCTGTCGTGGTAGTTGTAGACGACACGAGCGAAGAAAGAGAGATTGCTGGTAAAGCTCTCTATGTAGGAACTCTCGGTCTTCTCACCGGCATTGAAATTGTCCAGTTTCGGGATATATTGCTTGATATTCTGCGCGTGGACGCGCTGAAGCGTGCTACCCGTCCGCCCCATCGTCATACCCAGGGTACCGGAAAGGGAATGACGGCCGAACTTTTTCTTGAAAAGCAGGTTGTTGTCCCAATTCCAGCGATACGACACAGCCTCGTTGATCACGCCGTTGGCGCCCGAGGCGCTCCGGTTGACCATCACGCCCTTCCACTGGGCCCGTTCCGTGAGCCTGTAATCGCCCCCGGCAGACGACTCCAGAGTCAGCCAGGAAGTAATGTTGTATTTGAGATTCAGGTTGGGCGTTATTCGATACTCCTGACGCGTCGTCTTGGCATCAGAGAGCCACATGGCCGGACTGGATTTGTCCTCCTCGTCTTCTCCATACTCGTCCTCATAATCATCTCCGGCGGGGAACTTCAGCGGACGGAACGTGAGCATACTGGTAATGACGGACGAAGAGGCCGTAAGCGTCGTCGCATTCAGTCCCTGCTGATTGTTGGAGTTAATGTAGGCAAAATTGAGTTTGGCGCTCGCCGTGAACTTCTTCCCGATCTTGCGGGTGAGACTGAACCGGGTGGTCAGTTGGTCGCCGCTCGTGGTACGGATAAGTCCCTGCGTATTGCTATATCCGAGAGAAACCGTATAGGCGTAGTCCTGCGGTTTTCCGGACAAAGAAATATAATAGCGCTGACGAGGAGCCGGCCGCATCACATAATTCTGCCAGTCTACATCAATCAGTTCGCCGGAAGAATGCAAGCGGAGATAACGCGCGGCATAACGGGTCGTCGAGGCGTCGGTCGGATGGTTGTCCACCAGCCATTGCATATACTCCAGGTATTCGGGCGTCCCCATCACATCAATGTGCTTGTAAGGAATCGAGATGTCAAATCCCACCCGGGCATCGACCGAGAGTTTGTCTTTGGAGGCCTGCTTGGTCGTAATCAGGACGACCCCGTTGGCGCCGGCGGCGCCGAAAATAGCCGTCGCGGAGGCATCCTTGAGCACTTCTATCCGCTCGATATCCTGCGGATTGATTCCCATCAGTCCATTTACCTCCTCCGTTTCTTCGGTATTGAGCAGTTCCGCGCCGGAATTGTCGCTGAGAATCACGCCATCTACCACATAAAGCGGCTCGTTGGAGCCGTTCAGGGAGGTCGTCCCCCGGATACGGATGGACACGCCGCCGTCCGGAGACAAGGAAGTATTGCTGACATCCACGCCTGCGGCGCGGCCGATCAGCAATTGGTCCAGGGAAGTGTTGCGGGCCGCCTCCTTTTCGTCCACCTTTATTGACGCTACCGCGCCGGTGAGGTCGCTTTTCCGCATGGAGCCATAGCCCACGGCAATGGCCTCGTCCAGCAGTTGGAAATCATCTTCCAGCACGACATCCAGCACGTTCCCGGACGGGATGTCCAGAAGGGCCGTTTTGAAACCCAGGGAGCTGACGCTGATGCGGCTCCGCTTGGGCACGGACGCCTTCAAGTGGAAGGTATACTTTCCGTCGATATCCGTAACGGCGCCCGTACTGGAATCATCTTCGAGCATCACCGCGGCTCCGGGTATCGGCTCTCCATTGCTGTCCTTGACGGTACCGGTGAAGGTACGGGACTTGTTCTGTCCAGCTGCAGGCAAGAGAAGCAGCAGAAGGAAAAATAAGAATATCGCTTTTTTCATCATCCGTTCCTCCTGCTAAAAATCTGCTTTGACACCCAAGACCAGGGTCTTTCTCACCATGTCGGACCCGCCCAGGTAAACAGAAAGATTTCTCATCCATCTCACCTTCTGCAACGGGATGTCATATCCAAGGGTTGCCCGGGCAAGCCGCAACGCATCATAGCCTCTGCCGCAGGACCCGTCCGCAAGAAGGTCTATCGTGACGCCGTAGAAACGGAACGTCGTCGACAGGCCACCATACCATTCGGGACAGGGAAGCTGTGCAGAAAGTTTGTTCCACGCCCCGTTGAACCCGAGGTCCCACTTGAAATTCCCGAGATCCAGCAAGCGGCCGTCAAACTCCAGTTCGACGCCCTGGTTGCCGAGCCGGCCGGCATACTGCGCGTCTATCATCCGCGCCCCATATTTCCAGAGATTGGAAGCGGTATCCAGCACGCCGCAATCATAAAGGAACAGGTTGTCATCCGTCGTCCGGTTGTAATAGCCGAGCGACAGTTTGAACCTGTCGTCTAAAAATCCCGCCTCAACGCGCACGTTATATTCCCGGCTGCGGACTTGCTGCCAGCCGTCCAGAAACGCCCAGCGGTCTTTGGGAATCGCCGGAACGGCTTCCTCGGTATACTGGGGGAACATATAATAAGGAACATACCGATGCAAACCGGCGATGCCGAACCCGCCCTCCAGACGCAGCGCCGAGACGGTCTTGGACTGTCCGAGAGCCAGTTCTTTGATATCCAGCCAAGCCGTGGCGGATGGATAGACATTCCATTTGTCATCATACTTCGCGGCGCGGTCGACCCGGGCGACCAGGTCCACACCCGCTATTTTCCGGTAGGCATAGGAGGCTTTGGCAAAGATTCCGCCCCGGAAGAGCGCATTTCGGAATAGGGCCGGCTCGTCGGCGCTCTCCCGGTAACCGAAGCCCTGTGCTTTCAACTGGGTGACCAGAATGTTGGTTCCGTTGAGGGTGTTGTATTTCCCCTCGTTGAAATAGACTTCGCCGCCGGCGGACACCTGAATAGAATGATGGGACGCGATGTAACGGCTGTATTCAAGAGAAGTATTCGCCGTCATCAGCAATTTGGAAGCCAGGGAGATGCCGGCCGCGTTGCCCAGCGGTCCGCCGAAGTTCGTTGTCGGCCCATACCACAGGGTGCGGGAACGGGTCTGATAATCCACCCCGATGCGGGTCCGCCAGTAAAATCCATTCAGGATTTTCAGGTTGAACCAGGCGCTCTCTATCGTCCGGATATTTTTCGAGCGGTCTTCGAAATCGGCGGAAGCCTCGGCCGGATTGCCGGACAACTGCTCCCCAATGCCGACCCGGGCGCTCAAGCCGAGCTCCACGCGGGAACCGGCCAGGGTATTCAAAGAAAACGACGCGCCTCCGTTCAGATTCCTTTCGGGCACGGAAGACACGGCCGCGCTGCGGAAAAAGGCCGACAGGCGGTAATCCGTGCGCTGTTTCCGGGAAGAAAGGGCGACATTGTTGTGGGTGACCAGACCCGGAAAGTCCGCTCCGAAGTTGGAACGGACCTCCACGCCAAAATCCTGTTTCGCCCGTTTGGTCCGGATGAGAATGGCACCGTTCGCCCCCAGCTCCCCATAAATGGCGGTAGCCGCCGTGTTTTTGAGAATCTCGATGCGCTCTATGTCGTAGAGATTGAGCGCATCCCATTCGGACAGGCAGGTATAGGCTGTCTTTCCTTTGTACGCATCCTGCCAGAACATCTCCATCTGCTCTCCGGCGACCGATGAAAGGATGGCTCCGTCCACGACAACGAGCGGTTCGCCGGAGCCGTGAAGGGTATTGCCCCCTCTGAGAAGCACGCTTCTCAACGCATTCAAGCCGCTTTCCGCACTGCGGACATACAGCGAAGACGCGCGGCCCGTCAGCAGATCCTCAACGCCCGAGGCCCCTGCCCGGTCGAACTCCAGGGTGTCCCGGATTTCGCTTTGGGCAAAGGCCGTCAAGGGAATAAGAAACAGGGTCAGAGCAAACGCTAGGAACCGTCTCATTCTGCAAATGGGTTAGATACCATATTCCTGCGTCCCGGACAAGGATTCAGCTTCCGCAGCCGGATTCGGATCGGTCACATTCTCGCCCCATTCCATCCAATACACATAAGAAATCCGATGATTGTTTCCAGGATGAAGTGAAACCACTTTTGTTGTTTGCGTAGAAGAAAAATCTATGCTGAAGTTGGTTTGTGTCGTTCCCGTCGTGGATATGGTATAAACGGTTGTTTCGCCATCTTTTGTCGCACCGTATTGTACCGGCATCTCCCGGGTATCTGTTACCTTGTTTGAGGCCGCCCTCACTCCAATCGTTCCGTGTGCATTATAAATAGGGCTTAGGTACAGAACGGGTCCATTATAGAATACCATATAACCCGTATTGTCTGAGAGTTTGGACCCCACCGGAGCATAGCACCATAGACCATCCGTTTCAAAAGTAATCGCATCACCTTCAACGGCAGTATTACGTTCAATACCAGCACCGCCGGCGTTAGTCCAGAAGTCTGATTCACTTTTCAATTCCCAAACTCTGAAATAGACGCCCACGGTCTTGCTGTCGCAGCCCGGCACACTGACCGTAACGGAAGTAAATCCACCATCGGAGGGAGTAACAGACGCCGGACTGATTTCAATTCCATCAGGACCGTTGGCGGCAATCAATTTGAAGCCATCCGTCGTATCCATCGTCAAGTCAAAATCAAAGTCGAAAGGCAAAACACTCGGCAGGGAGCCGAAATCGTAAAGAACCCCACTCTTGAGAGGATGCTCCGCAGAAATGGAAACCTGTTTTGTGCAGGAAAAACCGTCTTCGTTTGTAAACTGGAAATTAAGCGTACGGGCGGTGCTGTAGTAATAGCGGTCGCTACCGGAAGGAATATAATTGTCTGGCAGGAGATAAATGTAAACATCTCCTGAAAAGGTTTCAGCCCCGGCATCAACAATTACGGATGTTTTGTTGCCTTTACGAATATTACCACTTCCCGCATTCAACATACCATAATCGCCCTTAGCCGTCTGGAGAGTGATATTGCCGGCAAGATAGACATCCGCATCGCTTTCGTCTTTGGCTGTAAGGGTAATGGTTTTTAGATTCAATGCGGCGGGAACGTTCAGTTTGATAACAGAAGTCAGTCCCTTGAGCGTGAATGACAGCTCCACAGCAGTTAGGGCCGTACCTGCTTCCTGGCCGGAAGGAGTCTCACTATCGGCACTCCTGTTCAGCTTATACATCAGATAGCAATCGTTGAAAGCTGACTTACTGCCATCTTGATTCTGAGGCAACTCTGCTTTTACGGTATGAGCAGAAGGAGAAAAGTTGGAAAACTGTCCATAGGGGAAGAAGGCATGCCATGTTGAGCCTGCCACAGGCGTAGTTATGCTACCGTTGAAAGCAGCTCCTTCATAGGTAAACTCGTTCCCTTCACCTTCACTAGTGGTGCGCTGCTGCACAATAAGGATTTTGTCGCCACTCTGCCAACTGATTTTGTACGGTCCGCTTTCTTCGGTCTGGTTGAAATCGGCCTTGGTGAGATCCTCGGTCGTAACTGAGATGGTGCTCTTTACGCCACCCGCCGCCGGGTCGGAACCGCCTGATGCATGATTGATCTCTTCCTTGTTGCAGGAGATCATCAAAAGGGCTGCCGCAGCCGCCATAAAGAAATAATTAGTTTTCATTTTCAAATACATTATTGTAATAGTTGTCATTTGCAATCTCATTTGCCTGTACGGCAGACTTACAGATAATCCCACTCTGCTCCAGCCGGACAACATGGACGGCCGGGGTGGCGTACTGATGTAACTTGAATCTCATTCTCTCGTTCATGATAATGTTAACTAAAGAAAAACATCTTCGTAATAATCGTCGTAGCCAACATCGTTGGCCTCAACGCCTGCCGAGCCGCAAACCACGATGCTCTCGACAATGGAAATATCCGTACAATACGGACTTTCATAAATGTATTTTTTCGACTTAATCATTGTACTACTGGTTGTTAATATTATCTGTAATCATTGTCGTCATCGTAATGACGGAATTTTTTTGAATCGTCGCCGCAAAACCGGCCATATGGTATCCTTTGGTGGCGGTATAATCCCTGTCCACCGGATGGACCCAGCCGGGAACGCTCGAATCGGCGGCATCCCAGACGGTATATGCGGGAGAAGATACATTCCCCGTGCAGGTCGTCTTGAGATACATCGTCTTGCCGTTCTGCGTGAGTTCCTGATAACCGTCCTGGTTGGTGACGGCGGCCGGCGTCAGCATACGCCACTGGATCTGGGGGGCCAGGGAGCTGTTGGTCGTAATCTCGTCTATCACGATGAGTTTCTTGAAATCACTTCCCTCCTTGACAATTTTCACCGTACGGTAGAAAGCGCTCAGACAGTCCGCATAGATAGGCGTGAGGTCCATCTTGCCGCCCGTCTCGGTAGCGGTATTGATCGTCGAGACGATGGTCGCCCGGGCAGCGGCGGCTCCTACCAACTGGTCGGAGGGGTTGTTTTTGGAGCCCAACGGCCCGTTCATAATCGAGAGGGTGCTATGGCCGATGTTGTTGGTGAAGAAAAACCACCACCTTCCCGAATTTTGCCCGCGGACATTGTACTCCTTGGACGCATCGTATTGACGAATGCGCTCCGTAGCTGCGGTATAGGTCCAGCCCAGCGGAATGTCGTGACTCCAACGCTCGCCATTATAATCGAACACAAAGGAGCCGATATCCATATGCCCGTGGCTTCGGTTCGGGTAGCCGCCCTTGAATCCAAAATAAGCATCGCGGTCTGTACCAGACCACTTGTCCCGCGCCATAATGATTTCCGTCATCTCGTTGCCTCCGGACCAAAGCGTAGTGGTGGGATAAACCGGCGTATTGCAGTGCGCATCCAGCGCCAAATCCTTGGCAATCGCCGGGAGCAAGGGGAACATCCTGTCCTTGCAGTCGGAGGCAGTATAGGCGCCGGCCTGGTATTTGTGGAATTCGTTGGAAAGAACGGTATAATCCTCCTTATGCCCTGCAAACCAGTAGAGGGGCCATTGCAGCTCAGCGGCCGACGCGCCACCATCGGAGAAACCGAATGTGGCAAACGATTTTCCACCCAAAGGGCTTTCCATAAACTGCATAAACCGGTCCGTCGCAAGGAATCCGCTGGCATTCACCAGATTGGTAACACCCGTAGCGGTTTTCCCAAAGGCCGTCTCCAAGGCTTTGATCAGAGCAATCTCGTAACCGGTACCGTAATTCCAATAGTTGTACCCCTCGTCGAAGCAGCCGTCGGGGCCATACAATCTCGGCAACTGGTAGGCATTGGAGTGACTGTCGGAAGGGTTGACGCACATTTCCAGCAATTCAGCCAGATTGGCGTTGCCGTAAGTGACGGCATCGATCGTAATGGTCTTCCCCATCAGGGCGATGGCTGTTGCCGTGAGGCCGCCCCAACACACCTCGTTCCAGTTGTTGGCATTGCTGTACTTGCTGATATTCGCCTCATCCTTATAAGTGCCGAGCACGTAGGCGAACATCTTTTCCCGCATCAACTCCCGCTCCTCGTTGGTGAAATAGCCATACAACCAGTCATAGCCAATCGCCATGGCCATGGCCGTCTCTCCCACGCAGAGATACTGCTCGGGATGCCAGTCCGCCCAGCTGCAGAATTGCAGCATATCGGCTTTGGCCTTATTGAAATACTTGCTCTCGCGCGTAATAAGGAATGCGTACGCGCACGCGAAGATGTGCTTGAGACCCAGCCGGGCTTCGGTCAGATTGTCTGACGCCGTATAGGCGGGGACGGCTTCCGAAAGACAGGAGGCAGCGTTGGTAATGATATTGTCGCTGAGCAGCTTGAGGAACATGTTTGACGCCGCTCCGGTGGTCAGTTTCGCCCGCAGGTCATTGAAGCCCGTTTCATCCAGGAAAAGCCGGGGATGGTTGCGCTTGCCCAGGCTCGCGTAATTGAACCCATAGGAACTGGACGGGTAATTGTCATCTTTGGTCCCATCTCCATCATAGACGCGGGTGACATTGTCGTCAATCACGCCGAAATCCGTGATGTAGTTGCGGGTCAGGGGGCAGGCCTTGGTCTTCCTGACCTTGGATCCGGTGGAGCCGTCGGCATAGTGGAAAATAACCCGGACGCCGGATATGTCGTTGGGAAAAACACAGGCATAATAAACACCGGGCTTGAATGCTGCATCTTCAGGCTGGGAGAGCGATACGGCATTCTTTAACGTCCCCGTCCCCATAGAAAAAGTATGGGTTCCGTCATCGGCAACCGTGAGTTGTACGCTGCCGGTGAGTTTCTCCCCATCGCCGGTCGCCTGGATGTAAACGAGCGTCACATCATCCCCCTCAAGTTCGAATTTGATGAACGCGCAAGCATTTTTCAGCATGGCCGTTTCTTCCTCATCCGCAACTCCGGCCATCAGGGCCGCCGCGGGGTCAAATGAATTCTGAACCGGAACCTGCAAATACGGCAGGGTGCAGTCGATGACGTTGGAGGAAATGGAAGCCTCTTCCTGGTAAGGATACAGGATATAATACTTGGGGCTCCGTGGCGCCTTGCCCGCAAAAGTCGAGCGGGACGCCCCCGAGGTTGTCGCCTTGAAACTGGCATTAGCACCTCCGCTGAAAACAGAAATGCAATCTCCTTTCCCCCACAGCACATCAAGGCCGGACAAGTAGGTCTTGTTTTGCCCGGATTCCTGCCCGACACACAACGTGATTTCTTCTCCATAGTCATCCCCGCTGCCCGAATCCGACTCGGGCAACTCCCGGGCGCAAGAGACCAGAAGAAGGGGCAGAAACCAACACACCAGTTTTATGTTTGTCATTTTCTTCAAGTAAATTGATGTTGCAAACATAGGCATTATATTTATAATTCACATCAATAATTAAAAAGTCCTTATTGCTTTTGTAAAAAATTACAGTAACTTTGCGAAAAATCAACCTCCACTGTTATGGTATTTCTGGAGACAGACAAGATTGCCTGCTATGCCTTTCCCAAGAATGGCTTGGACCGCTCGACCGACTGGGTTTCTGTCGTAGGCACCCAGTCCATCGCCGCCGGTGAGACCTATCCTTCGGAAGGCTTTCCTCAAAAAGCACTGTTTGACGATGCCGGAGGCCGGTGCATCGATCAGTTCCAGTTGGTCTACATCAGTCAGGGGAATGGCATTTTCATTGACAGGGGGCTGGAATATACCATCCCGGAAGGCTCCGTTTTCCTGCTCCGGCCCGGTTTCTGGCATTCCTATTCCCCGGATCCTACGACCGGATGGACCGAATATTTCATCGGCTTCAACGGAGAAACCTTGTCGCGGATTGTCATGGGCGGCATTTCCCAGGAGGGTAGCGTATATATGTTGCCAATCATCCACCGGGATGCTTTCCTGACCATGTTGAAATACGCCCGGGATGAAAACGAAGATACGCCGTTGCTGCTGTTGTCCATGCTTTTCATGATACTGTCCGGCATCGTTTATGGCCAGGCGGCAAGCCCGAACGGTGGCAAGAAATCAGCCAAACTGATGGTCAAGGTCCGGAACTATATGGAAAAGAACATAGAAAAGCCGTTCAGCCTCCAGGAACTCGCCGCCGAGATGGGCGTCAGTTACACGGCATTCAACACCCTTTTCAAACAACAGAGCGGTTTGTCTCCCGTCCATTATCTGGGGAAATTGCGCCTCCAAAGAGCCAAGTACAAATTACTGAAAACCGATTTGCCCATCAAAATCATCTCCAAAGACTGCGGTTTTTCGTCGGTCGAGTATTTCTGCAACTTTTTCCGGAAAGAAACCGGAGCATCCCCTTCTCAATTTCGCGAACAAAACAAAAACAACAACCTATGAAACGCCTTCTCATCGCCCTGCTTTCACTTTTGCTGGTCACGGCCAACGCAGCTGCCCAGCCCAAGGACACGCTCCGCATCCTGGCCATCGGCAACAGTTTCTCGCAAGATTCGGTAGAACAATACTTGTGGGAACTCTTCGATGCGGCGGGCATGCCCGTCATCATCGGCAATATGTATATCGGCGGATGCACCCTGGAACGGCATTTCAAGAACACCGTCACCAATAGCGACGACTATGCCTACCGCAAGATTGTCGGAGGCGTCAGGACCAACACCCCCAACGCGACCTTGTCCCAAGCCTTGAGCGACGAGCCGTGGGACTATGTCAGTTTCCAGCAGGCCAGCGGCGTGTCCGGCGAATATGAGACCTACGAGCCCTATCTGGAGGCATTGACCGCCTACGTCCGGCGGCGCGTACCGGCGACGGCCGTGTTCATGTGGCACCAGACCTGGTCCTATGCGGCCGACGCGGACCACCGGGAGTTTCCCCGCTACGGCAAAGACCAGATGCAGATGTACCAGGCAATTATGGGCGCCTCGCGCAAGGCCGTATCCGCCCATCATTTCCCCATCCTGATTCCCTCGGGCACGGCCATCCAGAACGCCCGCACCAGTTCCCTGGGGGACAAATTCAACCGGGACGGCTACCACCTGGAGAAAACCTACGGCCGCTACACGGCCGCCTGCACCTGGTTTGAAGCCATCTCGGGGGTCAGTGTCGCTGGCAATGCCTATCGCCCGAAGAGCATCAGCGCGGACGTGGCCTCCATCTGCCGGACGGCCGCCCACAACGCCTGCCTCAACCCTTACAAAGTGACCTCCTTCCAGCCGGCCGCCAAACAAAAAATCCGCACCCCTCGGCCCGACATCCATCGGCTCCTTCCGGCTTCCGGAGTCGTCAAGACGCGTATCGCCGTCTTTGGCGGCTCACTTTCGGTCAGGCCGCAGTCCGACGCCGCCAAGCAGCTATGGGCGGACGCATTGGACGCCGAGGTCACGACCTACGGGGTCGGCGGGGCCGGCTTCTCCAGTTCCAAGGGCTACTCGCTCCAGCGGCAGGTCGACACGGCCGGCGTGTACGACATTTATGTGCTCTGGGCCTCGACCAACGACTTCACCGGCAACAAAGAGTGCGGCAGTTGGAAGGACTACAGCGCGGCGGACGGCTACGACGCTTCCCGTCTGGACACGCAATGCGGAGGCATCAACTACTGCATCCACAAGCTTCGCGAAAAAAATCCCGAGGCGAAGATACTCTTTTTCACCTCCTTGCGTTTCTTCACGCGCGATTCCGGATACAACCCCTACTCGACGGATGCCAACAAGACCGGCAAGACCTTCGCCGAATATGTCCAGGCCCAGAAAGAGTGCTGCCGCTACCACGGCGTTCCCGTCCTGGACCAGTTCAGCATCCAGGATGTCGGCATCGAAAACTTTGAACGCTTCTACCTGAGCGACAAGTTGCACATGACCGAAGAAGGATACCGCAGAATCGCCCCCGCCCAAGTCTCGTTTATCTCGCGCTTCGACGGCGAAAATTGAAAATCTTGGGAATTATTTGTTGAAAATCTTGGGAATTTCTATCTTTGCATAGAATTTTTGGAGATTGAACTATGTATTACAGCAGACTTATCGAAAAAGAAATCGAACTGAAACTGAGGACATCGGGGGCTATTGTAGTTGCAGGGCCGAAGTTCTGCGGCAAGACTACCACTTGCATGCTTTATCAGAAGAGTTTCATCAAACTCAATACGAAGCAGGCCATTGCGATGGCACGGATGAACCCGAAGGGTGCTCTGCCGGGCGATAATCCGCGCCTTATCGACGAGTGGCAGAAGGTCCCGGACATCTGGAACCAGGTGAAGGACGACCTTGACGTGAAGTATGAGTTCGGCAAGTACATCCTTACGGGCAGTTCCACGCCTGCCGACAAGACGGAGGTGCATCACAGCGGTGCCGGCAGGATTGCACCGGTGAAGATGCGTCCGATGAGCCTGTGGGAGTCGAAGGAGTCCAAGGGAACTGTTTCCCTGAAGGATTTGTTCGATGGTGGGGCTTCTTTCCCCTGGGACTTGAACCAGGACTTCCAGC
>JAGCUV010000070.1 GCA_017962705.1 Bacteroidales bacterium | reverse complement strand
GGAATCCGGCTCGTATTCTATGTACTTGCCCTTTGCTGCCGGGTGGTAGCCATAGTCGGCAAAACGCTCGCGGGGAACCTTGAAAGTGGTTTCCAATGCATCCAGGTCTTTTGCATCGGCCTTGAGTTCTTTCTTCGCCACCGGCTGTGCAGCAGGATCGGTGACGGACATGGCGCGGGCAATTGTCTTCAGTGCTGACGCGGACAATCCCAGTTTCAGTTTCTTGGCAGCTGCGTCAATCTTACCGGCAAAGACGGCGTAGTCCATATAGACATCGTTCCCCACTTCCTTATGCAGTGCCTTCGCAGCTTCCATCAGAGCCTTGCGTTCTTTCCACTTGGCAGCAGCCACGAGCCCAGCCAATTTCTTGTCCGTAACCTTAATTTCGTTCTCCTGCAGGTATTCCTTGATGTCGGTCATCACGGATTCAAGGCCGGTGAATACCATATCCTTGTATGTGTCGTACAGCCATTTGGACAATTCCAGGTTTCCCTTGTCGAACAGCAGCTCATCTATCTTGATGGCGTTGAACTGACTGCGGAGACGGAGCGGGCGCTCTATGGTTACGCTGTAGTAGCGGAAGTCGTCACCATCGAACACTTTGGACACAACCTTGTGGTCGCCCTCAACGATTTCTTCATCCGTAAAGTTCCGGCGGGCGCGGAGAATCATTTCGCGTGCCTTGGGGTCGATGGTGCAGTTGCGGCTGCCCTGGTTCTTCCGAAGTTTCTCGGAGGCCTGTGAGGCATCGATGAGCTGAATCTTATCCACACGGTTCCCCTGCTTCTTGTTGGTGAGGAGCCAGACGTAGGTGGAGATACCGGTGTTGTAGAAGATGTTGTTCGGTAGCTGGATGATGGCCTCAACCAGATCGCTTTCCACCAGTTGGCGGCGGATGTTGCTCTCACCGCTGCCGGCGTCTCCCGTGAAGAGGGAGGAACCGTTGTGGATAGATGCGATACGAGCACCCTGCGGCTGGAACTCGATGGGTTTCATCTTGTTCACTTCTTCAAGAATAAAGAGGAGCTGACCATCGGACGTGCGTGGTGTGCAGTCCAGAACCTCGGCCTCGCCCGCAAAGTTCAGAAGCGTGAGGCAGTAGCGGTCGTCCAGCAGATCTTTCTCGTGGTATATCTTCTTCTTGTCTTCCTTCCAGGATTTACCGTACGGAGGATTTGTGAGCATGAAGCCGAAGGACTGGTCGGCAAAATGATTCTCGGTAATGGTGTTGCCCAGATGGATGCCAGAGGGGTCAACGCCTTTGATGATGGCATCAGACTTACATATAGCGTAGGTTTCAGGGTTGATTTCCGTGCCGGCAAGCTGGATGGCATTCGGGCTAACTCCCAAACTGATGAGATATTCACGGCCTTCCGTGAGCATGCCGCCGGAACCGCAGGCGGGATCGTACAGGGATATAATCTTGGGGAGGTTATCCTTCACAGGTTCAAATACCAGGTGGGCCAGCAGGGTGATGGCGTCACGCGGGGTGAAGTGTTCTCCCGCCTCCTCGTTGTTCTCTTCATTGAAGCGACGGAGGAGTTCTTCGAAGATGGTTCCCATGCCAATATTGGTGAGCGCCGATATCTTCAGCCCGTCAGGCCCCTTCATGTCTTTATCGGTGAGGTTGATGCGGGAGTCGGTGATGCGCTCGATGATGGCCAACAGGCGGTCATTATCGGCCAGCTTCTTGGCCTTGGTAAAGTAATCGAAGTTCTTCAGAACGTCCCGGACATTCTCGCTATAGCCGTTGAGGTATTCTGCGAAGTTATCGTACAGGAGGTCGTTGTTGTCGGTGGCCTGGGATTTCAGGCGGTTCAGCGTCCACTTGCTGGTGTTGAAATAGTTGAGGCCGGTGATGTCCTTGATGGCATCCTCGTCAAGGACGTCCAGCTTCATTTCCTGCTGGGATTTCACTTCCTCGTCCACTTCTTCTTTTGTGGGCTCCAGGAGGGCATCCAGGCGGCGGAGAACCACCATCGGCAATATGACGTCACGGTACTGGCCACGTAAGAACACGTCGCGGAGCACGTCGTCCGCAATGTTCCATATCAGGCTTACCATCTGACTGTGGGAACTTTCCATATCAAGGAGTTAAGCGTATCTTAATATCACACAAAAATAACTTTTTTCCCCGTGCTTTCCAAAATATTTTTGCTGTGGGCGCTTGCTGCTTGACAAAAATGTCGTAGATTTGCGGGAAGCCACCTGACCGTCAAAAAATCATCTGTAAAGAATGGGCAAGCACGCATATTTGATTATGGCTCACAATCATCCGGGCCAGCTTCGGAAGCTGCTGGAGATGCTGGATGACGCACGCAATGCGATACTGGTCCATATTGACAAGAAAGCGAAATTTGATAGAACGGTCTTGCAAGGTTGCTGCGTCAAGGCTCAATTGCATGTTCTTGCGGAGAGAAAGGATATCCGCTGGGGAGACCTCAGCCAGATAATGGGAGAGTTGCTCTTGCTGGAAGCGGCGACCCAAGTGGGCCGTTTTGACTATTATCACCTTTTATCCGGGGCTGACTTGCCGATAAAAAGCCAGGATGAGATTCATCAATTCTTCGATGCCCATCCTCATCGCGAATGGATGCTTTCCGTCATTCCCACGGGCCGTTTCCGCCTTCGCTTCGAGACCTGGACCTTGTTCCCCAAACAAGAAAGCCAGTTGCATACGCTCAACAGTTTCTGCTCTAAGGCCCAGCACTTTTTCGGCGTCCGGCGCCATCGAGATGTCGACTTCCGGCACGGCGCCAACTGGTTTAGTATTGACGAAGATTTCGCCCGCTATGTTCTCACGAAAAAGTCCTGGATACAAACGATATTCCGTGGAACCATTTTATGCGATGAAATATTTTTGCAAACTATCCTGCAAAATTCTCCATTTCGATCCAGACTTGAAAATAATAATCTGAGGCTCATTGATTGGGAACGCAGGGTGGGTGGACATCCCCATACTTGGCGCATAAGCGACAGAGAAATGATTTTGAATCAGGAGAATGTTTTCTGGGCGCGTAAGTTCGACGAGAGCATCGATCCCGAAATCATAGAGCTGCTTTATTCGCACCTCACGCAAAAAGCCGGCGATTAAAAAGACGCCATCAGGCGTCGAGGCGGAGCGTCAGCGAGATGTCGAAGACATCGAAGCAGCGGAGTCGCCCGCCGGGAGCGAAGCGAAGGCGGTATTCCCCTGAAAGGGGATGTCCGAAGGACAGGGGTTAAAACGCCCAAAGGGGTTGGCTGGCCAACCCCGCACCTCACGCAAAAAGCCGGCGACTAAGCCGGCTTTCGAGTGAGGTGCGTAGAGGAATCGAACCGCTGTAGTAGGTTTTGCAGACCTATGCCTAGCCACTCGGCCAACGCACCAAAGGGTTTGGGGACTGCAAAGGTAGCAATAATTTTGGAATTTACAAGAGCTGGGAGTTTGATTTGCAATTTTCTTTGCTTCTTTGTATTTTTGTGTCGGATTGCGGTGAATGGGCGCGGCCAAGGCCTGTTGGGCGGCATCGCGCTCGTTTGAAAAGGGAAGCCGGTGAAAGCCCGGCGCTGTTCCCGCAGCTGTAAGTTCTTTTAGCGGCCTCCTATCTGAGCCATTGCGCCGGAAGTCTTCGGCCTTCATTCCACACAGAAAAAAGGAGAGGGCTCCAGGCGTGAGAAGGCGGGAGGTTGGAACGAGTCAGAAGACCTGCCGCAGTCAATTCCTGTTTCGGCGTCCCGGGAGTTGGATGCCGCAAATGATGGTGTGATGCGCAAACGGATTTTGCCTTTTTTTCTTGCGACCCTCCTCGGTGCCTTCGCATCGCAGGAAGCCGTTGCTTTTGACTCCGGGATTTCTCGCGCCGACACCCCCTTGAGCCCTCGCTCCGACACTCTTTCGAGCGTTCGCGTGGAGTCGGCCGGGCGCAGCGATATCCGTTCCTCGGCTCCGCTCCGGCAGATGAGCCGCGCTCGTATCGATACCCTGGCGCAGGAACAACTGGCCGGGGTGCTCAACAGTTTTGCCGGCGTGAGCGTCAAGGATTACGGCGGGAGAGGAGGACTTAAGACCGTGGATGTGCGCAACCTCGGTGCCGCCCATACCGCCGTCGAATACGATGGCGTTGACATGGGAAATATGCAGAACGCCCAAGTGGACATCAGCCGCTTTGAACTCGGCGAACTCTCCGTCGTCCGCCTCGAGATGACCGGTTCCGATGATATCTTCAGCAGCGCTACTCGTCAACTATCCGCCAATGTCCTTTCTCTGGAGAGCGCCCGGCCGCTTTTCGGGGAAGGGCGGTCTTTCCACCTGAGCGCCCGTCTCAGCGCGGCTTCCTTCGGGACCTGGGACCCCAGGCTCTGTTACGAACAGCGTCTCGACAAGGATTGGAGCATGCGCATCGGGGGAAGTTTTCTCTATTCCCGTGGGGATTACCCTTTTTATGTGCAGAACGGCAATGCCAGCGAATGGCAGCGTCGCGCGGGCTCGGAGGTGAGGAATGGCCGGGGACAATGGGAACTTTTCGGCCAGACGGCCTCGGGACAATGGCTGGCCAAATTGATGTACGACCAAGGGGACAGGGGGCTTCCCGGTCCTGTCATCTTCTATGTGCAGGAGCCGACCGAACATCTCTGGAACAAGGACTTGACGGCCCTTGTCCGGTGGGAAAACCAGTATGCCGAGCGGTGGCGGGTCCGCGCGAATATTTCCTATAGTTGGTCGTTCACCCGCTATCGCAACGATGCCGCGATGCTCCGGGTGCCGGAAGTGGACAATTATGACAACCACAAACTCGCGCTGGGAGCCGTCGTTTCCTGCCGCCTTCATCCCGACTGGCAGTTGTCGCTGGCCGAGGATATTATTTTAGCCAAACTGGACTCCGATATGCCCGAGTCCCGCTTTCCGCGCCGCCTGCACAGCGCCACCGCCCTTTCGGGCAAATTCGAGCATGGCATCTGGCTCGTTCGGGGGACGCTTGGACTCATCTACGTGACAGACAAGGTGGACGAAGGCGCAGCAGCAGCGCAGTCCTTGCCGAAACGCGCCGACCGGCTGCATTTTTCTCCCTCCTTGAGCGCGTCCTGCGCCCTGGCAGAAGGGTTTCATCTGAGGGGTTCCTACAAAGACAGTTACCGAATGCCCTCCTTCAATGACTTATACTACGCACGCGTGGGCAATCCCGGGCTGCTTCCCGAGCGGGCTCATCAGTTCAATCTCGGGCTGACCTGGGGGCTGGGCTCGAAAACCCCGGATGGCAGGAAGGACGCCGCCCTGTCCGTGGAGTTGTCCGCCGACGGCTACTGCAACCTGATTCGGGACAAGATTGTCGCCATTCCCAAGATGTTCATCTGGAGCATGCGCAATGTGGGGGAGGCGGTCGCGGCGGGAACGGATCTCAGCCTGCACGCCTCCTACGCCTTTTCGCCCGATATTTCCATCGCCCTGCAGGCCAAGTATTCTTATCAATATGCCGTAGACGTGACAGACGCTCAGTCCAAGACCTATCGCCAGCAACTGCCCTATACCCCCCGTCACACCGGGGCCGCCACGCTTTCTCTGCTGACCTCCTGGATCAATGTCAATTATACCCTAGACGGCGTCTCCGAGCGTTTTTCCATCGGCCAGGAACTGCCTACTTATCGTTTGGATGCCTACCTGCTTCATTCGCTGTCGCTGAGCCATACCTTCCCTTTGCGGGGCTGGAAACTCTATGTGGCGGCCCGGGCGGACAATCTGGCGGATACGCAATATGAAATCATCAAAAGTTATCCCATGCCCGGTTTCCAGTGGCAAGGAGTCTTGCGAATTATATTATAAAATTTTAAATAACAAATGCTTATGAATCCTTTTTCTTTCCGGCGCTTGGTTCGCCACCTCTTCCTTCCCGCAGTCTTGCTGCCCATTTTCGCGTCCTGCAACAAGGACAATCGCGGCGATACGCCTGCCCCCTATTTCTGCGAGGGAAAATATCTCGTCCTGAACAATGGGGACTGGGGCAAAAATGATGCATCCGTGGGCCGTTGGCAGGATGTCAAGAAAGTCTATTATCCCAACGCGTTCTACCAGACCAACAACCAGCATCTGGGCGACCTGGGGCAGGATGCGATGGTGTATGGCAGCAAAATCTACATTGCGATCAGCGGCTCGAAGAAAATTTTCGTGACTGACCTCAATCTCCATCTGATCCGGACCATCAATTCTGACGATATGCAGCCTCGCCAGTTGGCTGCCGACGAAGGAAAGGTCTATGCAACCTTGTATGAAGGCTATTTGGCAGAGATTGACACGACGGACTTTTCGCTGCGCAAGACCAAGGTCGGGGACTATCCGGAGGGAGTTGTCGTCTACAACGAAAAAGCATACGTGGCCAACTCGGGCGGATTGAACTATCCCAACTATGGAAAAACGCTTTCCGTAGTGGACTTGACTTCTTTCCAAGAGGAGAAAACGCTGACTGTCAAAGACAACCCTTGCGGACTTTGGCGTTGCAACGACAGACTGTATATTCTCAGTTATGGCAATTATGCCGATGTTCCCGCCAAACTCCAAGTATGTGTTATGGGAACTGACTATGTGCAAGATGTCGACTATGCCAGTCCTGCGATGTGCGCAATTTATGGTGACAGGCTCTATGTGCTGGCCGATGCCTACAACGCGGCGGGGGCGACCGTCTATATTCATAACGCGCAGAAGAACGAGAAAGTGGGTACATTCCTGACCTCCGAGGCGCAGGTGACCCAGGCTTATTCCCTGAGCGCCACGAAGGACTATCTTTGGATAGGGACTTCCGACTATAAGACGACCGGTGAAATGCTCGTGTGGAACCGGGAGACGCCCGCCCGCTATACCTCTTTCGATACGGCTGGCATCAATCCGCAAAAAGTGATTGAATTGCCCGAATAATGGCTGCTTTCCTGAGTCTTCTTTACGTCGTCCTTTCGGGCGTCGCGCTGCCGGTCGGGGGCATCCAGATGCAATACCTCTGGCGCAACCAACTCGGGGATGTTTATTCCCTGGGCCTGGGCAGCGCGGCCTGTCTGGGGGCGGCTGCGGCCACGATGAGCGGCTGGTGCTCGCTGACGGTGGGCAGTTTCCTCTGCACGCTGGCCGCCACTGCCATCTGCTTCTTCGTCACCCTCGCGGTCGATACCCGCAAACTCATCACTTTCGGCATCCTGTTCGGGACCTTCATCGGCTCGCTCGGGACCATCGTGGTCACCAACGCGCCGACGGGCGAATTGATGCGCAAGTACTACCTTTGGGGGGCGGCGAATTTCCGTCTGGAAGAAGTGACGGACGGGGATATTGTGTTCTCGCTGGTGTTGTTTGCTCTCGGAATGGCGGCGGCGTTGTGGCTCGCCCGTGACCTGACGCGCCACAATGCGGGAGAAATCGAGTTCTCTCCGTTCAAAAAGGCGTTGACGCTCCTGATGATTATGTGCCTGGTGACCAGTTGCGTGAGCATCTGCGGCCCCATCGGCTTCATCTCCCTCGGCATCCCCAACCTCAGCCAGGTCATCCGTCCGGGCGGAGACATCCGTCGCCACTACTGGATATCCTCCGCGATGGGCGTCGGCCTGCTCGCCATCACTTATATCATCGTCAACTACGCCAACTTCGGTATCTACCTCCCTGTAAGCGCAACAATGGCCATCTTAGCGTTGCCGCTGATGGCCATTCTCTTCGTCAAAGGAAAAGCGTAGGGGGATGGGCGCTTCGCTACG
Organism: Bacteroidales bacterium; assembly: GCA_017962705.1. Lineage (GTDB taxonomy): Bacteria > Bacteroidota > Bacteroidia > Bacteroidales > UBA932 > Cryptobacteroides. Next base: position 117,292 of record JAGCUV010000070.1, on the reverse strand, counting down.
GCTATTTTTCAAGTAACATTTTGTTAGTAACATTTTGTTACTTATCTTTGCAGAAAAAATAGCGTATGAGTGATAATCCTTTTATTCTTGAACCATATCGGTCCAAAGATTTGTTTTGCGACCGTGAGAATGAGTTGGCTCAATTGATGGCTCATCTTGAAAACGGCCGTAATGTGACGATGATTTCCCCAAGAAGATTGGGTAAGACGGGCTTGATTTTCAGATTGTTTGATGAAATTAAAACTACGGGGGCTCCTTATGAAACGGTATATGCTGATATCAGTGACACTCTTTCATTGGAGGATTCTATCAAGGTCTTGTCGCAGGCCGTAGCGACACAACTGAAGAGTCAAAGCCAGATACTTTCATTTCTGAAAGCATTGAAAAGTATCCGTCCGTTATTGGGGGTGGACCCTTTCAGCGGGATGCCGCAAGTGTCCATCGCCTTTGCAACCAACGAGCAGCAGCAACGTACGCTGGAAGATCTGTTGATGTTTTTGGAGAATTATCCGCAACAGGTCGTGGTTGCTATAGATGAGTTTCAGCAAATCCGGGAGTATGAAGGACTGAATATGGAGGCTGTTCTTCGCAAGCACATCCAACATCTGCATAATGTGCGTTTCATCTATTGCGGGAGTAAGAAACACACTATGGCGGATATGTTTACCAATGCGAAATCTCCTTTCTATGAAAGTACGGTTTTCCTATCTTTGGAAAAACTCTCTGAAACGGTGTACGCCGATTTTATCAAGCATCAGTTTGAACGAAGGGGAAAGAGCATCGGGGACGAGCAGGTTCGTTATATTCTGGAATGGACACGCGATTACACCTATTACACGCAAAAAGTTTGCAATAAGGTTTTTGAAATCTCAGCAAAGCAAGTCCGAATGGAAGATGTCTAGTCCTCCATCTCTTTTATCTTGGACAGCGAAAAGGAGCGCTTTCTGGAAATCAGACGCTTGATAACAAGGTCACAATGGAAAATGCTTAAGGCGATTGCTTCCGAAGGGACGGTGTCGCAAATCACTTCCTCCGCTTTTCTGACAAAATACGGAATTCCTTCCAGCTCTGCCGCATTGAGAAATATCAAGGCATTGACGGAAAAAGAATTGGTTTTGGCTGAGCCCTCCGGTCAAAACGTGACCTATTCGGTATATAACGTGTTCTTGTCCCGTTATCTTGAACAGATGTAATACGTCTCAATTTTTGTGATTGATAATCCGCTGATAGATATTGACCCTGTCAATAGTCTCAGTCACCAGAAGGGGACTACTTACGCTTTTGCCGGCTTTTCGTCAGCAGTCTCATTCAAAAAATGGAGACTACTGACAGTCAGGCAACGACCTACTTCTCGAAGTAGCGTTTGTAGAGGCCTTGGAAGCCGGCACCGTGGCGGGCTTCGTCTTTGGCCATTTCGTGGACGGTGTCGTGGACCGCATCGTAGCCGAGTTGTTTGGCGCGTTTGGCGATTTCCAGTTTGCCTTCGCAGGCGCCGCACTCCGCTTCCATCCGTTTCTTGAGGTTGGTCTTGGTGTCCCAGACAATCTCACCGAGGAGTTCGGCAAATTTGCTGGCGTGCTCAGCCTCTTCCCAAGCGTAGCGCTTGAAAGCCTCGGCAATCTCGGGATAGCCCTCGCGATCGGCCTGACGGCTCATCGCCAGATACATGCCCACCTCGCTGCATTCTCCGTTAAAATGGTCCTTGAGTCCCTGGAGCACTTCGGCATCCTCAACCTGACCGTCACCCAATTTGTGCTCGCAAGCCCAAGCAAGTCCTTCGCTCTTGATTTCGGCGAATTTGCTGCCGGGAACGTGGCACTGGGGGCATTCTGCGGGAGGATTTTCACCTTCGTACACATAGCCGCAGACCATACATCTGAATCTCTTTTTCATAATTTTGAATTGTTAAAAATTGTTTTTACAAAGATAAGTTATTTTTCGATTTTTCGCAAGAAATTGTGCGGATGAAAAGGCGGGCGACAATCCCCCCGCTGATATTGTGCCAGACACTGAAGATGGCGCCGGGAATGGCGGCCATCGGATAGGCGGCGAAATGTAGGTTGGCCAGGGACGAAGCCAGGCCGCTGTTCTGCATGCCGACTTCGATGCTGATGGCCCGTCTCTTGGCCGGAGACAGGCGCAGGGCCAGGCCGATGAGGTAGCCGACGCCCAATCCGCATAAGTTGTGCAGGACGACCACCAGCATCACAATCAGGCCGCTGGAGAGCAATTTCTCGGCATTGGCGGCAATCACGATGAACACAATCGTGGAGATGGTCAGCGTGGAAAGGGCCGGCAGATAGACGACCGCCCTTTCCGAAACCCGCGGCGCGAAGCGTTTCACCAGCAGACCGAGCCCGATAGGCAAAATTACCACCCAGAGTATGCTCAAGAGCATCCCCAATACATCGACCTGTACTTTTTCACCGGCCAGCAGCCAGACGAGCAGCGGGGTCAGGACGGGCGCCAGCAGGGTGGAAGTGGCGGTCATACCCACTGAGAGCGCCAAGTCACCTTTGGCCAGGTAGGTGATGACATTGGAGGCCGTACCGCCCGGGCAGCAGCCAACCAGAATAACGCCAATGGCGAGGGCAGCGTCCAGCGAGAAAATCTTCGTCAGGGCGAAGGCCAGCAGGGGCATCACGGTGAACTGGGCCAGGCAGCCGATGAGGACATCCTTGGGACGGCGGAACACCACGCGGAAATCGTCCGTCTTGAGCGTCATTCCCATACAGAACATAATCACGCCCAGCAGTGGATTGATATAGGCGGGTTTCAGGTATTGGATGACGCCCGGAAACAGCAACCCCAGCACCGCCGCCAGCAGTACCAGCACTGTCAGATATTTCGCAATGACTTGGCAGATTTTTTTCATCTTATAATAAAAGGTATGCAATTTTGGGACAGGTTGTTTCCGCACACGGTCCAGACATAACTTTGGTCGGGGGCGATGCGGGTCAGGAAACGGGGGAGCGAAATAGTTCGTTCAAACAGCCCCGGGAGGTCGTCGCAGAGGCCTTCTCCGGTCCATTTCAGGTAGGCTTCCTTGCGGGTCCAAAGTTCGGTGAAGGCCAGTAGCGGGTTGGCGGCATCTCTGATAGAGGCCTGTTCCGCCTCGTTGAAACAATGCCGGCAGACATCCCAGTCCAATTCGTCAGGGACGGCTTCGATGTCGCAGCCCACCGTTTCGTCGCCGAGTGCGCAGAGGGCCGCCCGGGGACAATGGCTGAGGTTGAAATGAATTTCTGGATGGTCGGCCAGAAAGGGTTTCCCGTTCGGCCCGAAGGAAAAAACGGGCGGCCCGCTCAGTCCGTATTCGCGTTCCAGCCCTTCCATCAGCAGCAGAATGACCGCTACGGACAGTTTTTTGTCCTGTTCCCGGCGGTAGCGCAGGGCGTATTCGGCCCGTTGCGGACCCACTTTCCGCAAGGTTTCGCTCAGGTCGATATCAAAAATATGGTCGTTCAGGTAAATCAAGATGGCTCGCTGTCAGGCCTTTTCGGGCAGGATAAATTTCAAATGCCCGATACGGTGGAACAAAATAATCAGTACGGTCTCGATACCGTAGGCGATCAGGTAACTGTACCAAATCAAGTTCGGGGCGAAGCGGGCGACCAGCCAAAGCACGGGGATGACCGTCAGCGAGAGCGCGAAGGACAGGAACAGGGCCATCTTGTGATGGCTGTACAGTTTGTACACAATCATCAGGGTGTAAATGTAGCAGAAGGGGATGAAACTCAAGGCGAAGGCCTTCACAGCATCGCAGCCTGCGCTGACCAGGTCGGGGGTGCAGCCCCCGAAAAATTTGACGAGTCCTTGCGGGTCGAGCCACACATAGAGGCAGGTGAGGACCATCGCAATCGTGATGAAACGGAAAGACTTGACCAGCACCAGCCGGAAGGCTTCGTTGTCCTGTCGGCCCACCTCAATGGCACCGAGCGACTGAATCGTGCGGCATACCCCCGCCAGGAACAGGTTGTAAATCTGCAAGAGGTTCATACAGACCGAGAAGGCAAAGATGCCCGCACGGCCCAGGGACGACAGTACGATGCTGTTGGAACTGAAAATCAGCAGGGTCAAGCAGACGGATGCGATGGCCAGGGGCGCTCCCTGAGACAAAATCTGCGAAAATGTCTCGCCGAACTTGGCCGCCGTGGTCTTGAGGCGCAAATGCAGGTGATTGTCCTTGTAGCGAAGGTGCCAGAACATCAAGGCAATGCCGACCAGGTGGCCGACGACGGTCGCCGTAGAGGAACCTTGGATGCCCCAGTTCAACCATTTGATGAACACGATGTCGAGCGACAGGTTGACCGCGTTGTCAATCAAAATGGCGACGGACACCAGCCGGGGACTGCCGTCCACGCCTACCATCGTGCTCAATCCCCACATCATCATATAGGCGGGCGCGCCAATCAGCATCATCCGCAGATAATCGCGCGTGGGTTGGAACAGTTGCTCGTTGTTGCACAACAAATGGGTGAAAGCGTCAGGGAAGAACAATCCACCGGCCGTGAACAGCAAACCGACGATCAGGCAGGCAATCATCGACAGCGAATAAATATAGGTGGCGCGGGGAATGTCCTTTCTTCCCAATTCCATGCCCACCAGCATACCGGCCCCGGTGGAGAGCAGCATGCTGAGCGTGAACATGAACTGCACCACGGGCCGGGAGAGGTTGATGGCGCTGACGCCGTCTTCTCCAATCAGATGGCCCACGATGACGGCATCCACGATATTGCCCAGACAACCGGAAAGGGCGATGAGGATGGATGACCACAGGAAACGGCTGAACTGCCGGTCGAATGACTTTCTTTCTTCCAGTGTCATATCTATTTCACATTAAAATAATCGAAACCGACAATGGTGTCCACAAAACGATGGACATAGTCGGCGGCGGTGAGGGGCCATTGGAAGCCGAGGCGGTAGAGCGCCTGCGTGGTGTAATCGTTGGTTGATTCTATCCAACGCATCTGATGCGTATTGCTCAGGTTGTAGGCCATCAGCGGACGCAGCAAGGTGACCCGGTCGGGGTCCTCCATCATTTTCTCCAACGCCTTTTGGAATTCTTCCTTCTCCACGCGCCGGACGCTAATGCCCGCTTCCGCAAATCCGTTGAGGATGTCGGAGAGGAACTGGCGGTGGATGTTGCACGGATGGAATACGGCGCATTCCTTCGGTGTCGTGGCCAGCAACAGGATGGCCCGCGCCACTTCGTCGATAGGAGAGAACTCGAAACGCCGGTCAAGGGCTTCGTACGGCACCATTCCAAGCACCTCATAGGCACGCAGCAGGGCCAGGAAGTTGTTGGTGTTGAAATTGATCTGGAACTCGCCGTCCTGCTGGCGGGCGGAAAGGTTGCCCACCCGCATAATCTTGGCGTTGAGGCCGTCGTGCGCGATGGCTTCGAGCACCAGTTTTTCCGCCATAAACTTGGAATAGACATACTTATTTTCTTGAATATGCTGCCCGATCCAGAGCGTCTGCTCGGTGAGTTTGACTTCGGGGCCGGGAACGCCGTCCATGCTCAATCCCGCGATGCTGTTGGTGGAAATGTGAATCAGGCGGGCGTTCGTGCGCAGGCAGAACGCAATCAACTGGCGCACCGATTCGATGTTGACCCGTTCGATGTCGTTGCCGGCGGAGAAATGTTTCACATTGGCTACGCAGTTGACGACGGTGAGGCCTTCCTGGTTGATGTTCTTGAGCCCGTCGGGCTGGAGAATATCGGCGGCGAAGGCGCTGACGCGCTCTTCCAGATGCCGGAAATCCTCTGTTTGGCCGAAATAGTAGAAGAACAGCGTTTTGAGCCGGCGAAGGGCGTCTTCATCGCTCTTGGCGCGAACAGGGCAGAAAATGTGGCCATCGTAGCGGAGCAGCAGTTCGCCCAGAATGTGCATGCCCAGATAGCCGGTGGCGCCCGTCAGCAGCACGTCGCCGATGCTTTGGCGCTCGCCGGCGAGCATCGCGGCCAGGGTGTTGCCGCTGAGCATGGCATTCAGTTCGGCATACGGGCTGTCGTCGGCCGTGGTGCCGTTCGCCTGAAAGCCGTCGGCCGCTTGCGCTTCGCTGTTCGCCTGCGACTTTCCGGATCCCAGTTTCCCGTTCGTCTCGCCCAGGTAGGCGGCGAGGGCCCGCGGCGTCTTTTGCTCGAAGAGGTCGTTGAAGACGAGTTGTACGCCCTTCTTGCCCGCTTCCACAATCACCTTGATGGCATTGATGCTGGTGCCGCCAATCTCGAAGAAATTGTCGGTCGCTCCCACCTGTTCGATTTGAAGAACGTCGGAGAAGATTTGGGCGAACAGCGTCTCCATTTCTCCTTCGGGCGCCACAAATTCTCCGGCCCGTTTCAATTCGGGGGCGGGCAGGGCCTTGCGGTTGATTTTGAGGTTGGGCGTCATCGGCATCACCTCCAGGCGCATATAGGCGTCGGGCACCATATAGTCGGCCAAGGAAGAATCTGCCAGTGCCTTTTGAATGGCCTCTTCGCTTAGTGTGGAGCCTTCTTCCAAGGTGTAATACAGAACCAGATGCTCGTTGCCCATGACCTTGCGGACCTCGGCGGCCGCCTGGCTGATGCCTTGGATTTGCAGGGCCTTGTTCTCAATTTCGCCCAATTCGATGCGGAATCCGCGCAATTTGACCTGGGTGTCGATGCGTCCCAGGTATTCGAGTTGTCCGTCTTCGTTCCAACGGCAGAGGTCGCCGGTGTGGTACATCTGCACAGGGCGGCCCCAGCGGTCTTCCTGGACGAAAGGACAGTCGACGAAGGATTGGGCCGTGCGTTCCGGCAGGCGCCAATAGCCGCGTCCCACCTGGATACCGGCGAAGCACAATTCTCCGGCTACGCCCTGGGGAACCAGATGGCCGGCCGTGTCCACGATGAAGTTCCAGTTGTTGGCCACGCTCTGTCCGATGGGAATGTTCTCGATGCGGGTGCCGGGCGCAATGCTGTAATAAGAGGTGTCGTCCGTACACTCGGTCGGACCATAGACATTGAAGATTTCAATGTGGTCGCTGTACACGCCGCTCATCTTCTCGCCGCCGCCCGTGGTGAAACGGATGGGGAGGTCGTCGAAGGCGCCCAGCAACAGACAGGTCATCGCCGTCGAATAGCCGCCGCCCGTGATTTGGTGGTCGAAGAGGAACTGGCGGATGGCGCCCAGGTCCTTGCGGATTTCCGAAGGCATAATGTGGAACGAACCGCCGAGGGTGAGCACAGGGTACATATCCTCGATGTGCGCGTCGAAAGAGAAGGAACGGTGGCCGCTGATGCGGTCGGCCGCGGTCAGTTTCTCCATATCGATGACTACCGCGATGAAGTTGCGCAGGCCGGCTTGGTGGAGCATCGCGCCCTTGGGCTTGCCCGTGGAACCGCTGGTGTAAATCATATAGGCGAGGCCGTCGGGACGGGAAAGGTCGATGGGTTCGAATGCCTTTCCATCGCCCTCAGCGGTAACTTCCGCCATAAAATCATCGATGAAGAAGATGCGGGCGGCGGCCGTTTCCAGTCCGCCTTCCGCCAACTTGGCTTCCAGCACCGCGTGCGAGGTGATGAGCGCCTTCGACTCGGAATTTTCCAGCATATAACTCAGCCGCTCGTTGGGGTATTCGAAATCGAGCGGGGTGTAGGCGGCGCCGGCCTTGTGGATGGAGAGCACCGCAAGCGGGAATTCCTTGACGCGGTCGAGCATCACGCAGACGAAATCATCGGACTGCACGCCGAAAGCGATGAGCCGGCGGGCCAGGGCGTTGGAGTAACGGTCCATTTCCCCGTAGGTGAGCCTGCTGTCTTTGTCAACGACAGCCGGAGCGTCGGGGGTGCGGGCGGCTTGCCGGGTGAAGAGCCCCGCGAAGGTTTCGCTCAAATCCACATCCAGTTCTTTGCCCGTTCCGAGTTGGATGATTCGGCGTTCTTCCTCCTGGCTGAGGATGCTGAGGGAAGTGAGGGCCTCGTCGGGATTTTCCATCATCCGTAGGGTCGTCACTTGGATGGCATCGGCGAGCGCCTGCATCAAGCGGGCGGAATAGCGTCCGTTGTCGTATTCCACGCAAACGCCGGCCACGCTCTTCACATCTTTGATGAAGAAGGTGATGGGGAATTTGGGAACTGGCAGTTCCAGCCCTTCCAACGCCAGCGGAGCGCCTTGGCAGAGGTATTGGCTGATGACGCCCCGTTGATAGACGAACTGGATTTTCGCGTTCAGACCATAGTCGGCGGCAATGCGGGCGAAAGGATAACTCTTGTGGCGGAGCGTCCCGTCGAAATCTGCGCTGACCTCCTGCAGGAATTCCCGTACGCTCTGTTTCCCGATATGCGCGCTCAAGGCCAGGGTATTGACAAACATGCCTACGGTGTTGCTGATACGCAAGTCGGCGCGTCCGTTAGAGACGGTCGTGATGCAGAGGTCCTCGCTGTTGGAGAAACGGGATAGCGCATAATAGGTGGCGGCGAGAATCAAGTGGGCCGGCGTAATGTTGTTATCCCGGGCGAATGCGTCGATGGCCTTCCCGTCCAATTCGGCCCAGGCATTGCCAATCGTTCCTTTGACGGGTTCGGCCAGGTCGGACGGGATTTCCGTCGCCGCCTCGCAGTTTGCCAGACGGCTCTTGAACCATTCCTGGGCGGCTTGATAGTCCGGACCGCCTTCGGCCTCTTTTTGCGTCTTGACAAAGTCCGCGTAACTCAACTCTTCTTTTTCGAGGGCTTCTCCGTTCATCAGGCTGCAGAGTTGCTGTAGGAAGAGATCCAGGGAAGCGCCGTCAAAGACCAGGTGATGGACATCGGAAAGCAGGTATAATTGATTTCCGACTTGGACGAGTTCAAAGCGGTAGAGGGGACCTGCGGCCAGGTCGAAAGGACGGACAAAGGCGTGTTTGTAGGCATCGAATTCCGCTTCGCCCATCGTCTTGACGGGAATCTCAACGGGCTGGTCCGGGGCGGTCGTCTGCACGATGTCCGAGCCGTCATCTCCGAAATGAACGGTCAACTGGGGATGGCTGGCGACGAGGGCCCTGAGGGCTTCGGTTACGGCCTGCGCCTCCGTCCCTTTGGGGAATGCGATGCAATAGGGAATGTTGTAGAGGGGTGTAGAAGGGTTCTTCAGGCAGTCAAAATAGACGCCGGTCTGGGCATAACTCAAGGGAACGGACACCGGTCCGGCGGCTTGGCTTGTAGTGTCAGCCGACGCATCAGTGGCTTTTGCGGTCGCACTTTGCGCGCTGTCGGCAGACGATCCGGTTTGGGAAGCAACGCCCTGCGCTCCGGCGGCGGTTCCGCCTCCGGACAGCACCTGCTGGTAGATTTCGTTTTCTATGCTCTGCAGCGTTCCGCTTTTGACCAGCATTTTCGCATCCAAGGAAACCCCGAAACGCTTTTTGGCCTGCACGGCCAGTTTGATGGCGGAAATGGAGGTCAGACCCACTTTCCCCAAAATGGTGGTGATGCCGAATTCCCGGTTGCCGGCGATGGCGGCAATCATCTCGAAGAGTTCCGTTTGCAGCAAACTCATCGGGGCCGCGGTGGCTTCGACGGCTTCCACTTTCTTTTCCGGCTTGGGCAAGGCCCGTTTGTTGACCTTGAAGTTCTGGTTGAGGGGAATGGCGTCGATTTGCATCGTCACGGCCGGCACCATATAGGGCGGTTTCTGTTCCAGGATGAACTTGTTCAGGGCCTCGATATCGACGGTCCGGTCGCTGACGATATAGGCGGCGATGAATTTCCCGCTGCCGTTTTCCTCGTCAAAGGCCTGTACGGTGGCATCCTTGATGCCCGGAAAATCCCGGATGACGGCTTCCACCTCTTTCAGTTCGATGCGGAACCCGCGAATCTTCACCTGGCCGTCCCGCCGTCCGATGAATTGGATGTCGCCGGAAGGCAGGTAGCGAACTATGTCGCCGGTCTTGTAGATGCGAGCAAATTTCTCCTCGTCCGTAAACGGATTGGCAATATAGACCTCGTCCGTCTTTTCGGGGCGGTTGAGATAGCCCCGGCTGACCTGCGGCCCCGCCACCCAGAGTTCGCCGACCGCGCCGACGGGCAGGCGTTGTCCCCGTCCGTCCACGATGTACAGGCGCAGGTTGTCGAGGGGCTTGCCGATGGGAATGTCTTTCCGTTTCTCGTCCACGCGGTAGATGGTGGTGAGAACGGTGGTCTCCGTGGGGCCGTAGCCGTTGTGGAGATGGTAGCCCTTCGGCGGAGTCAGGGAAGCCAGTTTCTCGCCGGCCGTGCAAAGATGCAGCAGGGAATGGTTCTCCATGCTGGTCGCGAACTGATGGGCCACCTGGGTGGTGATGAAGGCGTGGGTGATGGCTTCCTTTTCGAAATAGTCGTTCAGGGCGACCAGGTCCAGGCGCATTTCTTCGGGAATGATGTAGATGGGCGCGCCGCAGGTGAGGCCGCAGTACATATCCATCATACAGACATCGAAGCCGTAACTGGCGTAGGCCGCCACTTTGTGTCCCGGCTTCAGGTCAAAATAGCGCTGATACCAATGGCAGAAGCAGACCAGATTGGAGTGCTGCAACTGGCAGCCTTTGGGAACTCCGGTGGAGCCGGAAGTATAGAGCAGGATGAACAGGCTTTCAGGCTTGGGGCCTTCGGGAAGTTTGTCAGCCGCAGGTAAGGAACAGAGGTCCTTGGTCAGCAACACGTCGCCCTTGAAATCATCCACGATGGGGCGCAGGGCCTCGTCGGCAATCAGCGCTTTGGCATTCGCGTCCTGCATCATAAAGTTGAGCCGCTCTTTCGGATAACTGGGGTCGAGAGGCTGATAGGCGCAGCCGGCCTTGCTTACGCCCAGCGAGGCGATGACCATCCACTCGCAGCGGGGAATCAGGATGGAGACTACATCTTCCGCGCCCAATCCTTTGGCCGCCAGGGTGGCCGCGATGCGGTCGCTGATATCGTCCACCTCGGCGTAGGTATAAGTCTTGTCCTTGAATACCACGGCGGTTTGCCCGGGCGTGGCCTTGGCCTGCCGGCGGAACAGCGAGACGATGGTCTGCGTGTCGTCGTAGGGAATGTCCGTCTCGTTGAAACGATCCAGCAAATCCCTCTGCGAAGCGGTGGACAGGTCAATTTCGCGCAAAAATTCTTTCGACAGGAAACCCTCGGCGACGGCCTCGTAACTCTCCAGAAACTGGCTGACCAATTCCGTCGAATAGACCTCGGCGCTGTATTCCGCCTCGATGCAGCAGCGTCCGTCGCGAAGATAGCCCTTCACATAGAGGGGTACTTCGAGGGTGTTGTTGTTCAGACGCTCCGCACACATCGGCTTGCCGCAGAACTCCCGGCTGTCGAACAGATGGCCGTGCCAGGCAAACATCGTGGCGATCTGCAATCCCAGGTCGCTCACGGCATCGCTGTAGGAATAGGCCTCGCGCTCCCGGCAGCCGCTCGTTTGCTCCTGACAGGCTTTCAAAAAGTCAAGAATGGAAGTCTCGTCAGTAAACTGCGCATAGACGGGGAAGGTCTTGACCAGCATGGCCACGGAATGGGCCAGTCGATGGTCGCTGCGACCATTATAAATGCTAGAAAACAACGCCTGCTGCTCGTTGTTGAATTTGGCGAGCAGGTACGCATAGACCGCCGTGAAGAAAGTGCTTTTGAAAATACCTTTTTCCCGACAGAAGTCCTCGATGCGGGCTTCATCCACCTGCATCGTACGGCTTTGCTTCGCTTCCGTAACGGCAGTCCCGTCAAGGTCCGGCAGCAGGGGAGAGTAGCAGTCCCCGCAATCAAAGTGTTGGGCATACCATTTCTTCCCTTCCTCAAAAGCGGGGCTGCCTCGCAGTTCCGCTTCTTTTTCCGCCACCTCCATCTGCGTCAGGACCTCGGGCTCCAAAGGCTCGCCATTGTAGGCCCTTTGGATATCCGCAAGCAATACCTGGCGCGAGGTCCCGTCACTGATGATGTGATGAATATCCTGCAAAAGGTAAAAATGCTCCTTGTCTTTCAGCAGGCGAATCCGGAACAGCCGGTCTTTCAACAGCGAGAAGGGCTGGATGAAAGCGGCTTTGACGGCTTCGATGTCGTCAATCTCCTCGACTTTCACCGTAAAGGATTCCTGACTGTCGATGTTTTGCACAGGCTCGTCGTTGCCGCCGACCGCGATGCGTGTGAACAGCGCGGGATGGGCGGCCACGGCGCGCTCGATGGCGCGGCACAGCCTTTCTCCATCCAAGTTCCCGCCCAAGGTATAGCAATAAGGAATGTTGTAACAGGCTTTTCCCTCATTGGAAACACACTCCGCATAAAGCCCGTACTGTGTTTTTGTCAATGGCGCAGACATTGTCATCGCTGATTAAAATTTCGTTTTGAAAAGGGTGGGGGAGACGACCAGGGAGAACCAGGCCCAATGGCCGTTTCCGCTGTCGCTCCGGTCTTTCAAGCGCCGCATCGTCTCCGTTCCGAGCATAAAGGTGTAACTCACTTTCAGGGAGATGTCCTTGGTGAAGGCATAGCCGGCCTGGACGTCGAGGCTATGTCCCAGGGTGCTGCTCAAATCCGCCAATTGGGTCGCAACCGCCAGGTAGTGGTAGGTCAGGCCGCAGGTGAAATTCGCAAAGGGCTGCCCGGAAACGCCGATGTAGGCGTTTTGCAGACCGGGGGTGAAACCGTGGCTGTAGGCACTCTCGTAAAAATAGTCCAGAATGCCGTAGAATTTGGTGCGCGAACCGTACAGGGGGGTGAAGCCTTTGTATACCGAGTGCAGGATCATGCCGAACTTTCCGCCATAGAGCACGGGCACATAGTCGTCTCCGCTCAAGTAATCGTAGCCCAGCGTGATACCCAACTGCTCGATGGGATAGCCGGTAACCTTGGCGCTCGCCATCCAAGCGTCAATCGGGAAGGACATCAGGTTGTCGCCCACGATGGTCTTGCCCCGTTGTTTGTAGTAGGAAGCCTCGACATTGAGATACTTGTACGGGCTCTTGATGTACCCTCCGAAAATCTGCTGGTACTCGACCCGGGCCGGGTTGTTCGGGGTGTTCGCCTGTCCGGCTTGCAGTCCCATATTCATAAACAAGAGCGAGAAACCCAGCGGGAATTTGGGAATGTCATAGTGGTACCAAATCGTCTGCATACTCTTGTATGCCTGCGCCCCGCCGACATAATAAGAGCCGCCATACACATTTTCTCCATTTTGGTTGTAAGCGAGGATGATGTGCGCCTGATGTCCGTGGCCCTCGTATCCGATGCGCAGCACGTCGTGCGAGAGAGAGGCGGTAGCGAAATCGTTGGCGCCGATGATGCGCTCGTCGTCATAGGACAGCGCGATGCGGCCCACCTGGCCGAAGAGCCCGAAGGGCGCTTTGGCCTTAATCCACCCCTCATACAAGTTCATCGTCATGTTGCTTCTCATCCCCCAGATGGCTAAGTTCTGTGTCACGAGTTTGGCTTCCAGCCATTTGCGTTGATAGCCCAGAATCAGTCGGACGCGGCCCAGCAGGAAGGCGGAAGTTCCGCTTTTATCCACTTCCAGGTCATCATTGACCGTATCCTTGGGCAGACCGCCGGCGCAAATTTCTCCGTGGGTCAGGAAATTTAAGTCCAAGTTAAAATTGTTGACTTTCAGCGAGTCGGACTTTTTGGAAGCCATGTCTTTCGCGTTCACGCCCGCGGGCGTTTGCGCGCGTGCGTGCACGATAAAAAACATTGATGCCAGCAGGACCGGCACCAAGCAAAAATGATGTTTCATAGATTATTCGAACTCGAAAATGCTGATGAATCCGGTCAACTTGAAGACCTCTTTGATGTCGTCGTTGACATCGCGCAACACCACTCGGCTGCCGGCGGCTTTGGCCCCTTTGAGGATGCCGAGCAAGATGCGAAGGCCGCTGGACGCGATATATTCCAACTTCGCGCAGTTGATGATGACATCCTTCCCGTTAGTGTTGTACAACACCTTGAGCGCTTCCTCGGCTTCCATCGCCGCCGCGGTGTCCATTTCTCCTTCCAGGTTGGCAATGAGTTTGCCATCGATTTCTTCAATGCTTGTGTTCATTTCTTTATGCTTTTAAATGTTTAATCAGTGTCAGGACGTTCTGTCCGCTGTCTCGTTCGTAATTGATGGCATCCATCATTTCGCGCACCAGCAGGATGCCGAGTCCGCCGATCTGGCGGTCTTCTGCCGACAGGGATGTGTCGGCCCTCTCCTTGACCGTAGGGTCGAAGGGGATGCCCGAGTCGATGATCATCGTCTTGAGGCAATGCCCGTCGTACAATACTCGGAGCGTCACGTCGCCTTCCGTACCGGCCGGATAGGCGTAGTCGATGACATTGACGGCGGCCTCTTCCACGGCCAGGCGCAGTTGACGGGCCAGATTGACATCCATTTCAAGTCTTTCTGATATGTCTTTGAAGAAAGGACCGAGTTTGCTGATTTCCCGGACGTTGTTCTTCAGGACGAGGGTCTCGTCCAAAATGCTTTCAAAGCGTTGGGGCGTATATCGGATGGCCAGCATCGCCAGGTCGTCGCTCTGCTCGGCCTCGCCCACAAACAGCCCTACCTCCCGGGAAAGGGCTGGCAGAATCTCTTGGAGAGATGAGTGGGCTTTCACGCAGCCTTCCAGCGTTATTTTGATGCGTTCCAAACCGAATTGCTTGTGCTCTAGGTCTTTTGCTTCCGTCAAGCCATCGGTGTAGAGGAACAGGACGCTTCCCGGCGACAGCATTATTTCTTGCGCCGTGTATTTCGTGTCGGGCCATACGCCGACGGGCAGGTGGGGATTGCATTCAAGGGAAATGACCGCTTCTTCTTGACCGGACATTCCGAGAATGAGCGGGCGGTCGTGCCCGCCGTCGCAATAGTGCAGGCGGCCGGTCGGCAGGTCCAGCACCCCGATGAAGAAGGTAATGAACATATTGGAGTCGTTGCCCTGGCAGGCGGACTCGTTGACGGCCTGCATAATGCGGGCGGGGTTGTTCTCGTGGAGGGAGAAGGCGCGGAACAGCGAGTGCGTAACAGCCATCAGCATCGCGGACGGGGCGCCTTTCCCGCTGGTGTCCCCGATGCAGAAAAACAGTTTCTCGTCCCGGATGAAGTAGTCGTACAAGTCGCCGCCCACCTCGCGGGCCGGGGTCAGCGAAGCGCCAATTTCTACATCGTCCCGTTGCAGGTGGAGGGTCGGGAGCATGCTTTGCTGGATGCGGCTGGCCACCTGCAATTCGCCGCCGATGCGCTCTTTCTCCGCGTTGATTCTGTTGAGCCGTTGCAAGTTGCGGGTGCTGCGGTAGATGATGAATCCGAGGGCCAGCAGGCCGGCGCAGACCAGCAGCGTCAGCAGCAGGCGGATGTTCCGCAATTTTCCGAAGATTTCAGAGTCATCCACAATGTTCATCAGGATCCAGTCCGTCTTGCCGCCCACGGCGTGGTAGAAAACGTGGATTTTCTCTCCGCGCTCATCTTTCATCGTGATATAGCCGTCCTCGTCGTGGTCGGTATCGTCCTCCTTGATCCGTTGGATGGCTTCGTCAACGAAGGGGCTGTCGTTCCCGGACAGCAATTCATATTGCCCGGAAATCAGGTATCGGCGGGTGCTCTTGTAGGTCTTGGCCTCTTCCAGAATCTCGTTGATCCAGTTGGCATCCAAATCGGCCGCTACGACAGCGACATATTCGCCCGACGGCAGATAGACCGGAACGCTATAGGTGGTCACCATCGTATGGGCCCCCTCGTTGTCCATATAGGGTTTGGTCCAGCAACTCTTTTTTTTCTCCAGGGGGACGGTGAAGAAATCCATCTTGGTGTAGTCGTGTTCGGCCGATCCCAATTGCATCACTTCGATGGTGTCCTTTTGGTTGGGGCCGCCTTTCCTTCGGACGGAGAAGGGCTCGAACCATTTTCCTCTATCCTTATAAAAATAGGGGGTGAAAGCGATGCCGCTGCTCAGAAAGTCCGGATTGTTCTTGACCAGACGACGGGTGGTCGTGAAGAAGTCGTCGGGGTAGTCCAGATTCTCATAAGCCACCCAGGCCATATTGTCCATCGTCACCTCCACCTTGGCCAGTTTGTTGCGGATGCACAGGTAAATGGCGTTCATCTCTCTGGAAACCAGTTGCTCCACCGTCTGTTGAAGCATCTTGTGCGAAGTGTAGAACATCACGCCCATCGTCAGGCCCAGCAGCGCGGCTGCCGCGACGATGACGGTCAGCGAGAGGCGGGTGGTTTGCGGTCTTTCTTTCATTGCCATAAATTAACCGATAAAGGTAGCAATTTTTTTGAAAATTTGTTTGCTTTTTCAAAAATGCTGATTATCTTTGCATCCCGGAACGACGACAAATATGAAAGTAGGCAGACATATTTCCGGGATTTCCTCCAAGAATAACCGCAAGCAGCAGAACCAGAACAATAATCTGGTTCCCGTTTGTGTGTGCCTGTTTTCCGCCAGTCGTCGCAGAACACAAAATCATAGATAAATAGATTATTACGGGATACATTGAGCAAGGCTGGTTCGAAAGGACCGGCCTTTTTTGTGTGTTGATAAATCCGACAAGAAATACAGCCCGAAAAGGGCAGATAAATATGTTAAACCCTATAAAAATGCTTTATCATGAAGAAAATTGAAGCAATCGTGCGCAAGACGCACTTCGAAGAGGTCAAACAGGCGCTCTTCGCGGCCGACATCAACTGGTTCTCCTATTCGGAGGTGAAGGCCATCGGCCAGGACCGGCAAGACCGGATCTACAGGGGTGTGATGTACTCCACGGACATCATCTCCCGCATCGAAATCACCATTATCTGCCGCGAGCAGTTTGTCCAGCCGGCCATCGACGCCATCCTGGCGGCCGCCCATACCGGCGAGGTGGGGGATGGAAGGATTTTCGTCAGCCCGGTGGATGACACCTGGTCGATCCGTACGGGCGAGCACGGGGACACCGTTTTGGCGAACAAGAAATAAGCAAAAATATCTAATCACGCTCCCTGTCGCTTCGCGACCCAGTACGGGAAAACTGAGGCCAAACCGAGTGAAATAGAGCTTGCTCATATTTTCGAGGTGCGAACGAAGAAACCGAAGGTAAATGGTCGCGTGATTTTAGATATTCTTGCTGGATATGTTTTTTAATAATTGTTTGTAATTGTTCTTTAAAACTGTAAACTTATGATAACAATTAGTGGTTTGGACACCGTATGGGTCCTTCTGGCTTCTATGCTGGTCTTTTTTATGCAACCGGGATTTGCGTTGGTGGAGGCGGGCTTCACCCGTTCGAAAAACAGCGCCAACATCCTGATGAAAAACTTTGTGGATTTTATGGTGGGGACGGTACTGTTCTGGATGCTGGGCTTTGCCCTGATGCACGGCAGCGGCAACGGTTTCATCGGCAGCTGGAACCTCTTTGATTTCAGTTTCTATCCTGATACCAATATTCCGAAAGAGTGCTTTCTGATTTTCCAAACGATGTTCTGCGCGACGGCGGCTACCATTGTGTCGGGCGCGATGGCGGAGCGGACCAAATTCTCTACCTACATTGTCATCTCCATCATCATTTCGGTGCTGATTTATCCCATCGAAGGACATTGGGTGTGGGGCGGCGGCTGGCTCAGCCAAATGGGTTTCCACGATTTTGTGGGTTCTGCGGTGGTGCATACCTGCGGCGGCAGCATCGCGTTGGCGGGCGCCATGGTGCTGGGGCCCCGAATTGGAAAATATGCCAAGAACGGCCGTTCGCTGGCCATCCCCGGTCACAACCTCGCGCTGGGCGCCCTGGGCGTGTTCATTCTCTGGATGGGCTGGTTCGGCTTCAACCCCGGTTCGCAATTGGCGGCGGACGGCACGGTCAACGCGACGGCCATTTCGCACGTGTTCTGCACGACCAATATGGCCGCGGCGACGGCGGGCATCACTACGCTGTTCTTCACCTGGATTTTATATGGCAAACCGTCCCTGTCTCTGGTCTGCAACGGCATTCTGGCCGGCTTGGTGGGCATTACGGCGGGGTGCGACCTGGTTTCGATGCCCGGCGCGGCCATCATCGGCATTTTCTGCGGCTTGGCGATGACGGGTTCCGTCACCCTCTTCGACCACATTTTCCACATTGACGACCCGGTCGGCGCCATTTCGGTGCACGGAGTGTGCGGCATCCTCGGGACGCTCGGCGTCGGGCTTTTCGCAACGGACGGCGGTCTGCTGTACGGCGGCGGCTTTCATTTCCTCGGGGTGCAAGCCCTGGGCGTGCTCGCTATTGTCGCCTGGGCCTTCTGCCTGGGCTGGATCATGATGAAAGTCCTCGACAAGACGATGTGTATCCGCGTCGACCCGCGCATCGAAGAAGAAGGTCTCGATATCTACGAGCACGGCGAAACCGCTTACAACAGCTAGCGGTGTCTCAACGCCTTCGCACGTGTTTTAAGACTTCGGGGATGGAGGAGTAGGCGTGGGTGAGCAGGACGGGGATGTCTTGCGGGGAGACCCAGGTGGCGGTGGTGATGCCTTCTTCGGTCTGGGGGGTGAGGGCGACGGGACTCGTAAGTTCCATCGCATACCACCAGGTGTGCTTCAAATGCCATATCCCATTCCGCTTGTAGCAATGATCCGTAATGCAGATGAACCCGAGCGTGAAGGCCTGCTCGGAGGCATTGTCCGCAATCCTTAGTTGCTCAAGCGGAATTCCGGTTTCCTCGCTGACCTCGCGCAGGGCGGTGGTGCGGATGTCTTCCCCCGGCTCCTGATGCCCTTTGGGCAAGTCCCACAGCCCGTTTCGCTGTATCAATAAATATCGCTCCGTCGGCACTCCCGTCAAG
The DNA here is from genome assembly GCA_017962705.1 of Bacteroidales bacterium. GTDB lineage: Bacteria > Bacteroidota > Bacteroidia > Bacteroidales > UBA932 > Cryptobacteroides. The sequence goes on along the minus strand of JAGCUV010000070.1, from coordinate 98,549 downwards.
GCATCCGCTCTCGCCATGACCAGTCCGCCGGCGGCATTGACTTCGTAAAACTCGCGGCAGAACGCCTCGTACGCCCGTTGGTTCGAAATACAGACCCGCTTATCGTCAATGAAGATTTTGTACATCGCATTTCAATTTGAACCGTAAAGATAGTGAAACTCGTTGAAAAGTATTATATTTGTCCGGTGATTTGATAAGAAAATAATGGTAGAGTACAACAGCAAACACGGCCAGGTGCGGAAATCTCCGTTCGAACTCTATATGATGTTCGTTGATATGCGTAATTTCGTGATGATGTTGCCGGAGGACAAAAAAGAGATGGTGAAAGCCGATTACGATACGCTGCTCGTGTCCGTTCATGGGTATGAAATCGGAGCGAAAGTGCTTACCCGTACCCCCTATAGCCACATCGAACTGGTGGATTACGGCTCTCCGTTTGCGTTCAAGCTCGGACTTACCTTCGATGCTACCCCGAATCCCGGTGTGACAGATTTTTCCATCAAAGTGGAGGCCGATCTTAATTTCATGATGAAAATGATGATTGGCAGCAAATTGCAGGAGGCGATGGATAAAATTGTGGATGCGCTGGTCGCCTTCAGTGAAGGTCGTATGCCAGAAGGCATCGATCCTGATATGCTCAAAAATTTCAAATTCTGATGTTGCTGCCGGACGCTTTCTGGGAGTCGCTGCGCGAAGCCCTCGTATCCGTCCGAAAGGAGGAAACGATTCTCGCACGTTTTTCGGCGGCTCTGGACGAAGAATCTCCCGCTTGCGTGCGGCTCAATCCATGGAAGAAGGCCCATTTGCCCATACTTGAGGGCGCGACGCAAGTCCCCTGGTCCGAGGAGGGCTGGCGTTTGCTCAAAAGGCCAGTTTATACCTTGCATCCGCTTTTCCACGCAGGAGCGTACTACGTACAGGACGCCTCCTCCATGTTCGTCGGAGCGGTCTTGCGGCGTGTACTTCAACTTCCGGCCATACAGAAAACCGCTGTGGAGCGCCCTTTGCGTGTATTGGACCTGTGTGCTGCGCCCGGGGGCAAAACCACCGATGCGGCGGCTTCGCTTCGCCAGGCCTTCGGGGATGGATTTGAGTTGTTGGCCAACGAGTACAATGCCCGCCGCTTCGCCATTTTGAAAGACAATGTGGAAGTTTGGGGCGACCCGCAGGTGACGGTCTGTAATACCCAGGCCGCGCGGCTGGGGCAGATGACCGGGTGTTATGATATCATTATCGTAGATGCTCCTTGCTCGGGCGAGGGGATGTTCCGCAAAGAGCCGCAGGCGGTTGAGCAATGGTCGCCCAAGAAGGTGGAAGAGTGTGCTGCGCTGCAGCGCAGTATTCTGGATGATATCGCTCCGGCGCTCGCTCCGGGCGGCTATCTGATTTATTCGACTTGTACTTATAATACGAAGGAGAATGAGGGGAGTGTGAATCATCTGCTGGAAAGCGGGTCGTTTGAAGCTATCGATTTGAAGACCCTGATGTCTCAGGAGGCTTCCGCCGCTGAAACGGCTGGTGAAACCCTGCTCTGGAGCAGCCTGAACGCCGCTCCTGCGGACGCGGATGCTCCCGCCCACGCCGTCCGCCTTCTCACCGGGCTCGTCCACGGCGAAGGCCAGTTCTGCGCGCTTGTTCAAAAAGTTCGGAATGGGATGATGGGGAGAGAAAGGCTTGTCGCCCTTCCGAGCGTGAAGGCCGAAGCCCCCGCCGCCTCGCCGGAGTGTCCGACGAGTTATGCCTTGGACCGCAGCCGCTGGCCCAACATCGGGGTTGACAAGCAGACCGCGCTGAACTTCCTGCACGGCGACAGCCTCGTCCTGCCCGACGCCCCCAAAGGGCTGCTCCTGCTGACCTACAAAGACATTCCTCTTGGTTTTGTCAAGAATATCGGCGCCCGCTGCAATAACCTCTATCCCAAATCGCGGCGGATCAAAATGGATGTAAAACTATGAGCGCTCCTTCTTTCATCGCCCGGAAACTCCGTTTCAAAGGACGCTTGCCCCTGATTTGCATCGCCCTGAGTTTCTTCATTATTGTACTGGCCGTCGCTATTTCGGCTGGTTTTCGAAGAGAGATTCGCGCGGGCGTGTCCTCCCTGTCCGGTGATATTCAGATTATCCCCCAGCAACGTTTCCTTTCAGACGAAGAGCAGCCCATTCCCCTTCATCCTGCCTACGAAGAACCCATCCTCGCCCTCGATGAAGTGAAAGCGCTCATTCCGGTCATCTCCCGTGTAGGGATTATCAAAACGGCCGATGCCATCCAAGGCGTACTGTTCAAGGGTGTTCCCGGCGGTGCTGACAGCACGGGCTGCGCACGCATTCCCCGCAAACTCTCCCAGTTGCTCCAAATCCAGGAAGGCGCTCAATTCACCGTCTATTTCCTGGGCGAAAAGACCAAAGCCCGCCGTCTCAAAGTGGAACAAGTCTATGAAGGCATCCTCGACACCGAAGACAAGTTGGTTGTCTATCTCCCCTTGGCAGATATGCAGCGCGTCGCAGGATGGACCGGCGAGCAGGTCGGCGCCTTTGAAATTCTGCTCAAACACCCCGAACGGGCGGCGGAGATGAAAGAGGAAATAGGCAGTTTACTCTTCCTCCATACCACCGAAGACGACACGCCCGTTTACTGCCTGTCGGTCACGGAACGCTATCCCCAGATTTTTGACTGGCTCCATCTGATTGACTCCAATGTGGTTTTCATCCTGATTCTGATGATCATCGTCGCCGGTTTCAATATGATTTCCGGCCTGTTGATACTTCTTTTCGAGAGTATTTCCACCATCGGAGCGCTCAAGGCCTTCGGAATGGCCGATCGTGGGCTGCGCCGCGTGTATCTGCGTCTTTCCGCGGGCATCGTCTGCAAAGGCCTGCTTTGGGGCAATGCCCTCGCAATCGTATTTTGCCTGGTTCAGGACCGTTTCCACTTGCTCAAGCTGGATCCCGCCAGTTACTTTGTCTCTCATGTCCCTGCCCAGATCGACTGGTCCTTGCTGATCGGTTTTGATACCATCGCATTTACCGCCATCCTCTTTATTCTTCAGATACCGCTTCTCTTTATTTCCAGAATCGACCCCGCCTCTACGATGCGGATGGAGTGATATTAAACAAATAAAATTTGCTTTTCTCTCGGCTTGCTCGTATCTTTGCAATCCTGTAATTGACCAGGCTTATGTTGGAAGATATTGCTTACTGCTCGGACAAGTACCAGTACACGATGGGAAAGTCTTTCTTCGATTGCGGAAAGGCGGACCAGATGGCCGTTTTCAACCTCTTTTACCGCAAGGCTCCCGAAAATAACAACTGGGCTGTTGTGAGCGGCACCGACGAGGTGTTGGAAATGATTGCCGGCTTGGGTGGAAAAAGCGAAGAATGGTTTGAAAAATTCTTGCCGGGAGAGACCTACAGGCCCTTCCGCCAGTACCTGGCCGGGATGAAATTCACCGGCAATGTGTATGCGATGCGGGAGGGGGAGATTGCCTTCCCGTCCCAGCCCATCATCATCGTTGAGGCCCCGCTGATTGAGGCGCAGGTGCTCGAAACCCCGATGCTCTGCATCATGAACCATCAGATGGCCGTCGCCACCAAGGCCTCCCGCGTCTGCCGGGCCACCAACCGGCCCGTCAGCGAGTTCGGCTCCCGCCGGGCCCATGGTCCCTGGGCCGCCGTCTACGGAGCAAAAGCCGCCATCATCGCGGGTTGCGCCAACTCCTCCAATATCCTTACGGGAATGGGCTGGGACTGCGGTTCCACCGGTACGATGGCCCATAGTTACATCACTTCTTTCGGCTGCAGCGTAAGCGGGGAACGTCTGGCTTTCGACCGCTATCTCCAGTCCCACCAGGGCGAGCCGCTCATCCTCTTGATTGACACCTACGACACCCTCAAATGCGGAGTGCAGAATGCCATCGCGGCTTTCCGGGCGGCCGGCATCGACGACAATTACCAGCCTTTGTATGGCGTGCGTCTGGACAGTGGTGACCTGGCCTATCTTTCCGCCGAGGTCCGTCAGATTCTGGACAAGGCCGGTCTCAGGCGGTGCAAGATTTTCGCGACCAACTCGCTGGACGAATACCTGATCGCCGACTTGGAACGGCAGGGCGCCTGCATCGACTCCTACGGGGTGGGTGACGCCATCGCCACCTCCAAAGGCAATCCCTGTTTCGGCAATGTCTATAAATTGGTCCAAATCGATGGCGAACCCGTTCTCAAACGCTCGGAAGACAGGGCCAAACTCATCAACCCGGGCTTCCAGATTACCTGGCGTATCAGCAAAGACTATCCGGAAGGGGAGATCTTCAAGGCCGATGTCACTTGTCTGCGTGGCGACCGCCTCTGCCAGCAGATCGAGGCGGGGGAAAGTTTCACGATTTGTGACGAGAACGACCGATATAAATTCAAGACCTTCGAAGCGGGGGCCTATCACGCCAAGCCCCTCCAGCAGAAGATGATAGAAAATGGCGTCCGCTGCTATCTTCAGGAGTCCCTTGCCGACAAGAAGGCTTATTATCAGGCCAACCTCGCCCGCCTGAGCCCCAGCGAGCGCCGTCTCATCAATCCGCACTATTATAAAGTCGATATTTCCGACGATTTGTACAATACCAAACTGAATATCATCGACCGTTTGGTCAAGGATATCAATACCCAATTCCAAGATGAAAACGCTCTTTAAAATTCTTCCTTTATTTCTTTTGGCACTTATGTCCTGCAGCAGTGAAAAAACAGTGAAAATGGAAACGGGTTCCGCCCTCGTCGTTGTGGACGAACTCTATGACTTTATCAATGGCGGCTCGCTGGCTTGCGGTCATTCCGTCGAGGCGGTCGAGTATACCCAAAAACTCATTGAGGCCAACCCCGGTATTCCCGTTCTCTTTGTGTGCGACCACCATCCCGCCAACCACTGCTCTTTTGCGGAGCAGGGCGGTCCCTGGCCCCCGCACTGTGTCGCGGGTACGCGCGGTGGTGAGGTGCACGATGCTTTGAAGCCTTATGTGGTGGAAGAATTGACCTTCAACAAAGGCTGCGACCCTGCCGTCGAGCAATACTCCGGCTTTGATGGCCGCAATGCGGCGGACCAGAGCCTGGCGGAAGTGCTGACCATCCTTGATGAGACCTGCGTGTATGTGGTGGGCATCGCCACCGAATATTGCGTTTATAATACAGCCAATGACCTCAAAAACGCCGGCTTTACGGTCAAGGTCATAGAAAAAGGCCTCGGTTATGTCGCGGAAGACGGACACGTCGAGACCTTAAATAAAATGCGCGAAGAAGGTTTTACAATCCTTTAGATTGCCGGTCAGGCCGGCAATGACGCAGGGCTTCGCCCGGCTTATTCTTCTTTCGCTTGCGCGGGAGTCTTTCTACTGAAATAAATGATACTTGCGACCAGTGCCGCGAGGGCGACGGCTGCAATACCTCCATACACCAGTTTGTTGGGAATAAGATCGTAGATGGTATCAGAAGCATCTACGCCGTGGATGTTCATTAAGATGACGGACAGCGTGTTGTTGGCGCAGTGCATCAGCATCGTGAGTTTCAACGAACCGCTTTTCCAATAGACATAGCCCAGCAGCAGTCCCATCAGCGTGGCGGGAATGGCTTGCCATAGGTTCAGATGGAACAGTCCGAAGACCAAGGAGGAAATCAGGATGGCCCAGAAGGGTTTGATCTTTCCCAGCAGTCCGCGCAGCACGATGCCACGGAACAGCCATTCTTCGAAAAATGGCGCAAAAACGGCCGTACATAGCAGGCTGATGACAATAGGACCGTCCGCCAGCATTTTCATCGCGGCTTTGATTCTCTCGTCCGGTTCCGGCAAAACCAAGTTGAGCGGATCCAGCAGGAAGGCAAGAGCGAGCATTCCAGAAACGGCCACCAGGGCGGACACTCCTTTCCAGTTTTCCGGTCGGTCTAAAGGACGGGGCTCGATGCGGAAAACATTGCGTCGGCTTTGCGAGGATGCCAGCAACATGGCCGGAATGAAAAGCAGGGGATATGAGATGGTCTGGACGTAGATGGGGGCGAATCCGGCTTTGCTCAGGGAAATCGCAGCGATGGAGGAAATGACCACGCCGACCCCCAGCATAATGCCTATCCACATGAAATCGATCCACCCCGGGATGAACCAGTCAAATCCCGAGAGCAGATCGAAAGAGGGGGTACGGGAACGCGAATGTTTCATGTTCGTATGCGTCCGCGGGGATTACTTGTAAAGCGGGGTGGGATAAACGCCTTTGTCGGCAAATTCCCGGAATTTTGCGACGACGCCCGGACGGTCTTCTTTGAAAGTGACACCGAACCAACGGGACGGAGTGGCCAGCAACTCGGTCTTGGCGCTACCGTCCTTGATCATGCAGTCGATGGCGTAAGGAATGTAGAATTCGGCCTTCAACTCGTTGATGTTCTTTTTAATGAAGTCGGCGAAAATCTTTTCGCTCTTGTCGAAATAATCCGGAGTGAATCCCCACATGTTCATCGAGCAGAGAGCCTTGTCGGGAATGCATACTTTTTCGCCCTTGGCGTTGTTGCCGTAAATCTTGCCATCGGCCTCGCGGGCAATGTTGTGATGCTCTTCCACATGGGTGAGGATGCCTTCGGCGTTGGCGGTCCCGATGCCCCGGCTTACACCGCCGCTCTCGGAGAGAGTGTTGTCCAGTTCAAAGCCGATGAGGGTGTAGCAGCCGGTCGTTTTCTCGTGGGCGCGCAGCCAGTCGCCCAGAATCTGGAAGGATTCTTTGCCATAATAGTCGTCTCCGTTGATGACCGCGAAAGGCTCGTGGATGACTTCTTTGCCCATCAGTACGGCATGCGCGGTGCCCCAGGGCTTCTGACGCTCGGTGTTGAGGCTGTAGCCGGCGGGAATCTTGTCAAGTTCCTGGACGACAAAATCAAATTCAAGGGGACTCCCGTCAATGCATTTGACATTCTTGTATTTCTCGCGGACACTTTTTTCCATGTCGGCCCGGAAATATTCGCGGACGACATAGACCACTTTGCCGAATCCGGCTTGCACGGCATCATAGATGGAGTAATCGATAATGGTTTCTCCCGAAGGGCCCAGGCCGTCCATTTGTTTGAGTCCACCGTAACGGCTTCCCATTCCGGCCGCAAGAACTAAAAGAGTAGGTTTCATATCGCTTGATGATTTATTGTAAGTTTTGACAAAAATAGTTATTTTTGTTGGAATTTACTAACAAACTTGGTTTGAAATGAAAAATTGGTTTTCTTGGTGGCACGACGGTCATAAAAGGTTTTGGTTTTTGCTGATTCTGGCTTTCGTCATTTTTCTGCTCATTCGCAAGAACAATGTTTTCACCTGGGCGGCCGGATGGATGGAGGAACAATCCCAAAAGCGGGAAATAAAAGAATTGGAAGAAAAGATTGCCGATCTGGATGAGGGCATTTCCCAAATGCAGGAGGGTACGGATGCGGTCGAGCAGTATGCCCGGGAAAAATTGCATTTTCATGCGGACGGAGAAGATGTTTATCTCGTCAATGAATAAGAAGTTGTTTCCAAAACAGTTTCTAAGAACACAAACAAAAGAAAGTTGAAAAAACAAATAAAAAGATAGGCAAAAAGACAGCGAAAAAAGATAGGCAAAAAAGATAGCGGAATAAACATGTTTCTTATTGATTCATTGTTTATTATTGCGAAAAATTTGTTTGCCTATGCGAATAAGACGCTTATCTATTCCCATCCTTGCCGCCATTCTCTTCCTGTCGGGAGTGTCCGGCTCTTGTACGACAGACAAGAAAGTTGAATATGCCAAAGGTGACGGCTCCGGGCAGGAAGAAATCCTGCCGCTCGTACCGGAGGGAGGAGTCGCCCGTTTCATCCTCAGGACAGACAGGGAAAGTTTGCGGCACAAAGTAGGGAGCGGCAGTCATACCTTCTCGTCCGAAGATGAAATCTATCTGAAATCCGCCGTCTATCACCCCGTTGTTACTGAGGACGGTACGGTCTATCTCGAAGTCCCCGAGTCTGTGGCCGGCACCTATAGGATGTTCTGCTATCCGCAGGGCTCGAAATTCTGGTTTCTTCCCGATGCAAATTATCCCGTAAAGGATCTCATTATTCCATACTCCCAGTTTTATGGAAAAACGGCGCAGGAACTCGCCTCGTATCCCATGTATGCCGAGTACAGCGAAGCGACCGGAGCGCGGATGGATTTCAGGGAGGTGATTTCCGCTCTGGAAATTACGCTGAAAGGTTCGGCCAGGATTGCGTCCGTCCACGTGGAAAACAAGGCGACCGGGCAGAGTATCGCCAACAATCTGGCCGGCCTGGCTTCGTACACGGTCGAGAACGGCTACGTATTGGATGAAGGGGTCAATTTTGTCAACCTCAACTGCACCAACGACGGGGAAGGCGTGCCTATCACCCCGGCGGGTGAGCGCTTCTATCTCGTCCTGTCCAAAGGCGAGTATGCGTCCGGCCTGACCCTGACGGTCACGGATATGGATCACAAAGGACAGGTTTTCGACATTCCCGCCCTTCAACTGGCCGCCGGAGAAATCAAGCCCTTTACATTCCAGTATGCACCGCCGGCGGATTTGCTTTTCTTCGAGCACTTCGACAATTTCGTGTGGGGCGGTCACGTCAAGGGCAACAGCGCTTTGTCGGCCTATGCCCCGTCGTCTTCGGTCAATCTCAATGACGATCCCACCGGTCGAAAAGGCAATGAGAATGCCTTTGTCAAGGTGACCAACGAGACCCCGGGTTCCGCTTTCATCCAGGCCAACTGGACGACGGTGAGCGGCTGGACCGTGGGCGAGCGTCCCAATGTCAGCAAGGAATATGTCCGCAGCCGCAACATCGGCAGTTATGCCTATATGTATCGCTGTCAGGAATACCAGGGTTGCGTGAGTTGCGGAGGAGGGGACCAGGTCCGCGGAGTCATCCAACCCTTCAAGTCCTTGTCCCAATTCAAGGACGGATATTATGATTTGAACGTCTCGTTCGACATCTGTTTCCGCTACGGAACGGACGATGATTTCTGCACCCGTCTGACGGATAGCGGCATCGTGACCTCCGCAACCATCGACGGAATCCCCCTGGAACTGGATCACAGCATCGGGGGCAACAATACGTACAACCATTCTTTTGTCAATGTCTGTTTGATGGACCGTCAAACGCTCAGCCCTCCTTCGAACGAAAACTATACGGATGGCTGGCATCACGTGGAATTGACTTGCGCCAATCTCAACGATGCGTCCGCCTTTGCTTTGTGGGGCGTGGAACTGGGAGCCAATATTATCCACGGTCATTTTATCGACAATCTGGAGATTCGCGCCGTCAAACATCCGGCTCCCGCCAAGCGCTTGCGTGTGCTGCTCTACAATATCCAGAACGGTATGTGGGCGGACCAGGGCAACGATTTTGACAACTTTGTAGCCTGGCTGAACCGCTACGATCCCGATGTGTGCGTTTTCTGCGAAGCCCAGAGCATCTACAAAACGGGGACTTCCACCGCTGACAGCCAGAGTAATTACAAACTCTTCAAGAACGGCTCAAAGAGCAATACGGAAACGACGGCGGGCTATGCCGATCCCCAGTGGAACGATCTGGCCCGGCGTTTCCATCACGATTATTCGGCCGTGAGCGGGTGGCGGGACAATTATCCCCAGGTCATTACATCCAAGTACCCTATCACGACGCTGCGCCGCATCACCACGGGGACCGTCTCCGATCAATATGTTATGCACGGTGCCGGTCATTTCCAAATCACCGTTGACGGGCAGCGCATCAATATCGTCACTTGCCATCTGTGGCCCCAGTTGTACTGGCCCGGCCGGAATACAGAAGAAAGCCGTGCGAACCAGGAGGGGCGTGATTACCAGAAATACGAGGCCCAAAGCATCATGATCAAGACCGTCCAGGCTTATCCTGAAGAGGAAAACTGGCTGCTGATGGGTGACACCAATTCCATTTCGCCGCTTGACGAGCCGTATTACGATGAGCAGGGAGTTTATCAGACGACGAAAGTGAAATGGATGTATGCCAACGAAGAATTCCGTTCCCCGTCCTATGGCCGTCAGTTGGTCGATATGGTCCGGGAGGCTCCGGGGTCTCCTTACACGGGACCGGGACGCTTCATCACTTCAACGGGCGGTACCGGCCGTATAGACATTATGTATGGCAGCGAATCGATGGCCCGGCGCGTGACGACACTTTCCACGACCATCAAAGATACCTGGTCCAATGTGACCAGCAGTGTCATCTACGATCCGGAGCAGGATTCCCAGCATTTCTCCTATCCTTCGGACCATCGTCCCATCTTTGTAGAATTTGATATGTCCCGATAATCTTCGATGCCATGAAAAAAAACATCACATATCCTATCCTGTCTATCCTTCTTTTGTTGTGGACAGCATCTTCCTGCAAGATGGACGATCCTAACGCAGAGCGGAAAGACTACATCCGCGTTTACGAAAACCTCACCTCGGAGCATCCCACAGACCGGGCCAACCTGCCGGTCTGCGGGGGATCTATCACCTTATATATCAGGAGCAATGCGAACTTCCAAGCCAAGTGGCAGGACGGGAGGGTCCCGGCCTGGGCGAGCATCACCCGTCCCCAACTCATCTCTGAAGGAGTATGGAAAATCACGGTTACGGCGGAAAAACTCTCCGAAGACGCTTTGTATGAGAGAAGGAGCGGGGTGCTGATGCTGACTGACGCCGGACGTTTCCTGGGGAATTACTTCACGGTAAACCAGGGGTTCGTCAAACGGGTGGGAACTGATTTTTCCTGGCTGGCCGGCTCCCTTCGTCCGAATGAGACCATCAGCGATGTGCTGATTCAGAACTGGAGCAATGCCCAAAAGAAATACGGCTATACTTCCACGCTCATCGAGGGCCAGGAAAGTGCCTGGTGCTATGCCAAGTCCGGTTATGTCAGGCTGGGCGGCAATAACGGTATCGGGGCGGACCTGATCATGCCGCACACACCCTCTTTCCAGGGTGACTCTTTGCTGGTCGTCTCTTTCAAAGCCGTCGTGCAGAACGGTCCTTCCATCGGAGATTTCTACGGGCAGACAGAAGGGGTGGAAGAAGGCAGCGGCTCTCCCGGTCCCGGTCCCGGCGAGGATCCCGATCCGGAACCGGACACCGAAGGCGGCACCGAACCGATACTCCCCATGCCCGTCATCAGGAAGGCGGGTCCGGCAGCGGCAGACGTGGATGACGGTACTTTGACTGTTGTCGTCGAGGGAGGAGGTGTCATTCGCGACACCCGGCAAACAAGCATTACATTTACCGATCTTCCCACATACGACAGGGAGAGTGCGGATTTTCCCTCCGATATGTTCAAAGGAGCTTCTTACCTGGTGTTTGTCGCCAGCACCCCATCCAACCCCATTACGGCCAACACGACCATCCGTATCATCGCGGGCTCAATGAGCCCGGAACCGGCCGCCCGTTGCAGCCGGATCTTTATCGATGATTTGTATGTGTTCCGAACGGATGTCAAGACGGATGAAGACCTCTTCGTCCTGAACGGCAGTAAAAGCGGAAAAGACAAGGTGCTGGGAGGCGCCGCAGAGAATTGATTATGAAAAATAAGATTCAATACATCCTTGCGCTCGCCCTGGTCTGGTTTGCCGCGGCGGCCGTCTCCTTCGCTCAGAAGAAGACCATCACCGGTATGGTGTCTGACAACGAAAACGTCCCTCTCGCCGGAGCGGCCGTCATGATTGGCAGCGATGCTTCTACGGGTGTCGTTACCGACATCAATGGCCGGTTCAGCATCCAGGCCGGTCCCGGCGACGCACTTACCGTCAGTTACATCGGTTTTGCCACCCAAACGGTGAATGTGGGAAACAGGACTACGCTTACCGTCATACTCGAACCTGACCAGACCGTCCTTGAAGATGTGATTGTCATCGGGTACGGAAGCGTCAAGAAATCCGATCTCACCGGATCCGTCGTCAATGTGAAGATGGGAGATATCCAGAACTTGCCCGCCATTTCCATCGACAATGCCCTGCAGGGACGCGTCGCCGGTGCTGACTTCCTGTCAACGGACGGAGCACCGGGTGCCACCGCTACCATCCGTATCCGAGGCACCCGTTCCATCACCGCGTCCAACGAACCGTTGATTGTCGTGGATGGCGTGATGGATGCCATCAACGATCTCAACGACATCAACTCCGACGACATCGCTTCCATTTCCGTCCTGAAGGACGCCTCCTCCACGGCCATCTACGGTTCGCGCGGCGCCAACGGTGTCATCATCATCACCACCAAGCAAGGCAGCGGCGTGGCAGGTAAACCCAATATTACATTCAAGGCGGATGTGGGCGTTGCCACCCTTCCGGGCAAATTGGACATTATGAATGCGGCCGAATTTGCGATGTACCGCAACGACTATGCTTATTTCGGCGGTGACCCTTATCACCCGGGCATCGGCGGGTCGACGCCGCTTTCCGAATCGGTTTACAAAAATCCGCTCTCCATGTCCGGCACGGACTGGATTGCTGAGATTACCCGTCCCGCCATCACACAGAATTACGCGCTGTCCCTTTCGGGCAAGGAAAACAAATCGTCCTACTATGCCTCTTTCTCCTACAATGACACCCAGGGTATCATCCAGGATTCCGGACAAAGCCGCTTCACCGGACGTCTCACTTTCGACCGGCAACTGTTCAAATGGCTCAAGGTGGGGTATGCCGGCACTTATACCTTCCGCCATCAGGATATGTCCAAGGCCAACATCGGCGGTACATCTTATTGGAATGCCGCCCAGTACCTTTCTCCCCTTATCAAGCCGGGGGATTCCGAGAACCCCTTCTATGGCGGCGGCCAGCGCATCAACACCCCGAGGATGCTCATCGATCTGAACACTTATTACAGGGAGTACCACTCTACCAACCACTCCATCAGGACGGATATCAATCCGTTCAAGAATTTCAATATCAAGAACACTTTTTCTTATTTCCTCTTCCAAAGGCACACCTACCGCTACTATCCCGGCACGCTTCCCGCCAAGGGCGAGAATCAGGGCGGGGATGCCCTGCGCGAAGAGTATGACAGTTACTCAATGTCCAATGAGACGACGATAGGCTATACGCTCCATCCGCCGGGCGGTCATTCGCTCAACCTCCTGGCCGGTTTTTCCGGCTACAAGTCCGGCCAGCACAACTTCTCTCTCTCCGGCTCCGGCTATATGGACGATGCCGTCATGTGGAACAATATGAATGCGGTGATAGACAAGGAAACCTATACGGCCGGCACCTCCTATGCTTCCAAGAGTAAAATGTCTGTTTTCGGCCGTTTGGACTACAATTACAAATCCCGCTATTATTTCACGGCGACCGGCCGCTTCGACGGTGCTTCCAACTTTGCGGAAAACCATAAGTGGGCTTTCTTCCCTTCCTGCGCGATCCGCTGGAACGCTGCCAACGAAGATTTTCTCAAGAATGTGGCCTGGATCGACGATTTGTCCATCCGCGCCAGTGCCGGCCTGACCGGAAATGACGCCATCAGCGAATACCGCTCGCTGGCGGCTTTGTCTTCCACGACTTCCGGTTATCTCTTCGACGGCAGCCAGCCGGTGGCCTATTATCGTTCGCGCCTGGCCTCTCCCAACCTGACTTGGGAGAAAACGGCTCTTTATAATATTGCGGCAGATCTTTCGCTTTTCAACGGACGGCTCAGTGTTACGGGCGAATACTATTATTCCCGGACGACCGACTTGCTGCTGACCGTACAGATGCCCACCCAGACCGGCTACTCTTCCCGTTACGGCAACATTGGCATTACTTCCAACAAAGGGGTGGAACTCACCATTGAGAGCCAGAATATCGTTCGCAGGAATTTCAGCTGGTCCACCTCCCTGACTTTTTCGCACAACGATCAGATGGTCGTAGATATCGGCTCCGAGGATTTCGTGACGGCTTATTCTTCACCGGGCAACAACCCTTATATGATGTATGGTTATGTGTCCGGTTATCCGCTCAACTCGCTCTGGGGTTTCAAGTATGCGGGCGTTTGGCACAACCGGGATGAAATCGCCATCAATGCTTTTACCAAGAGTTATGTCAGCGCTTCCAACCAGAATCTCGGTTATCCCAAATATTATGACATCAACCATGATGGAACCCTCAACCAGGAGGATCTTGTCTTCCAGGGAACGGCCGATCCCTGGCTGTACGGCGGTTTCCAGAATACTTTCTATATTTATGGATTCAAGGTAGGCGTCTATTTCTCCTACTCTTTGGGAGGCAAGATATACAATTTCTCCGAGCTCTATATGGCGGGTTCCACCCTCGCCAATCAATACCGCTATATGCTCAACTCCTGGCATCCGGTCCGCAATCCGGACTCCAACCTGCCCCGTGCCGGCAGCGTGGATACGGCCCTTCCCAGCGACTTTATGATTTACGACGCTTCCTATCTTCGTTTGAAAACTTTGAGCGTCAGTTATACCTTCGATCTTTCCAAAAGAGTCAACTGGTTGAGGGATATTACTTTGACGGCCCTTGGAGACAACATCTACCTTTGGAAGAATTACAATGGTTTCGACCCGGACGTCTCCAGTTCGGGTACGTCATCCACCCTGCGTCGTGCGGATATAGGCACCTATCCCAAAGCGCGCACATTCACTTTCAGCGTTCAAATCAGATATTAAGGGAGGAATCATGAAATGAAAAGAATTTTTATCCTGCTGACCTTTGCATCCGTTCTTTCTCTCCCGGCTTGTTCCTTGAAGGAAGACACTTCTTCCCTTTCCACGCCGGAAAACTCTTTCCGCACCTATTCGGAATGTGAGGCCGTCGTCAACGGTTGTTACATACCGCTCAAGTCGATTTACACCTTCACATACATGATCATTACGGAATGCCAGACCGACATTTCGCGCATCTATTCCGGGACGCTCGATGCCCGTCTGGATGTTTCTCCGGCCATTCCGCGTTTCGGCGCCACGGTCTGGACACACGGCTATCTGGGGGTTCAGCGCTGCAACTTCGCCATTCAGGGCATTGAGAAGTCGCCGGGACTGGGCGAATCCCAGCGCGACCGCCTGTTGTGCGAGGCCAAGGCCCTCCGGGCGATGTATTATTATACCTTGACCTGTATGTTCGGAAATGTTCCGTTCTATTTCGACGACGTCAAGGACCACGAAACGATGGATCGTATCGCCACGCTCCCGAGGATGTGTGCGGTACAGACCCGCAAGGCCTGTATCGAAGATTTGCTGGAGATTGCTCCGAAAGTTCCCCAGACCCGTACTTCAGACAATACCGGCGCCCGCCTGGGAGCCTCTGCGGCCTGGATGCTCATCGGAAAGATGGCCTTGTGGAATGCCACCAAGGATGATCCCGCCCGCAGGACTTTCTGGTATGAAACGGCCGTCGGAGCGTTGGAACACCTGGAAACGATTTACGGCGACCTCTCCGCCTATGATTACGGCGAAAATGTGACTTTCCGCAACAAGAATACGCCGGAATCCATCCTGGAAATTCAGCACATATATGTTCGGGGTGGCATGGTCTATACATCCAATGTGGCGTGCATCTGTACACCCGTCTGCCGGAGAATTACCAACGAACAGGGCATCGTTATCGGCGCCACGTTCGATGGTGTGGAGATTCCCGAGCTCGGCCACGAATGTACGACCTGGACCGCCATGCGGCCGAATACTTATTTCAGCCAGGGACTCCAGACCAAGTTGGGCAAGGACATCCGCAAACAATACAATATGGCCTGGGAGTACAACGGGAAGGCGTTTTCCGACGTGAATACGACGCCCTGGCCCGGCCCGAAGTTCTGGTGCCCGGGCATGGTGACCACGCAGGACGGCAACAATTACAAGGTGTTCCGTTATGCCGATGCCCTGCTGATGCTTTCGGAATGCTGGTTCTACCTCGGCGACAACGACAAGTCCATTGCCTATCTCAACAAGATTCGCGCGCGGGCGCAGACCGGCGACTATGTCTATCGTACCCAGGCCCGCCTGGAGGACGAGATCCGTTGTGAGCGAGCCCGCGAACTCTATGGGGAATTCCAGCGCAAGTTTGACCTGGTGCGCTGGGGCATCTGGTATACCGCCGTGCAGGAGAACAGTGACCACATGCCGATGAAGGAGGCGGCGCGACCCTGTCACGAGTATTATCCCATTCCGGACAAGGAAGTGACTTATTCCAAGTTCAACCTGGACAACAATGAATATAAGAAATATGGACTTTAATTCCGACAATGATGAAGATACTGCGTAATTTGTTTTTGCCGCTTCTCGTTTTGCCGCTCCTCTTTTCCTGCCAGAAAGAATACACCGTGGTGAACGATCTGGCGGTATCGTCCCGGATGCTCGAGATCAAGAGTACAGCCGGGGCCACCCACATCATGGTCTATTCCAACGGGCCCTGGACCGTCCGTTTGGAAAGGGCGGTGGAGTGGGCTGCCTTGGATAAACTTTCCGGAGAAGGTCTGGGCGATTTCGTTCTCCATTATTCGACGAATTATGGCATCAAACGCGGTGTATATGTCATTTTGGAGGCCGATGGAAAAACGGAGGCCATTCACGTCGTCCAGGCCGGAGCCATCACCTCGCCCGATATCACCTTTGATAGCCCCCGGGTGGTTCTGCCCCGACAGGGTACCTCTTATTCCATTCCGATGACGACCAACCTGACCTTCTGTCTGGAAGAGATAAAGGCCCGTGCCGTCTATTACGATGCGCAGGGCTACCCGACGTTGACCGCAGAAATCGGCACAGGGGCGGAGGGGGCCTGGGTCAGCGCCTATTCCGTCTCCGAAGAGAACGTGACTTTCACGGTGGATGACAATGCGACGGGAGAAGACCGCGTGGCCGATGTTGTTTACTATGTCAAAGACGCCTCCGGTGCGGAGACCCGTACTGTCGTGTCCCTTGTCCAAAGCAAACTGGATCCGTCCTTCACGCTGTCTTCCACGAGCGGCAGTTACTATGCCAACAACAGCCGTTATTCCGTACCCGCTACCGTCAACAACATCTGGTCTTCTCCGGAAACGAGGGTGACATCGGACTGCGATTGGGTGAGCGGGGCTGCATTGGATGAGTCCGGCCTGGTGTTCACCGTGGATTAAAACGCAGGGTTGTCTGCCCGCAGCGCGCAGATTACCGTCGCCTATGCCAAAGACGGTTTTTCCGCCGGCGCCATCTACTCGCTGACCCAGTCCGCAGACAAGGTGATTACTTTCTCCGAGTTGCGTGAACTGACGCCGGGCCTCATCACCCGCAACGATTACATCGAAGGCTGGATTGTCAGCGATCCCGACAGCAAGAATGTCTGCTCCAGCCCCCAGACCGGCCAGTACGCTTTCGACCGCAGTGAAAATGACCGGACGGCCTATCTGGAGAGTCTGGACGGCAACTTCGGCGTGCAGTTGAAATTTACCGCCGCCGACCAGAATACGCAGCCCCGTTGGTCCAAAGTGCTCATCAATCTCAACGGAAGCATCCTTGTGCGCGAAGACAATCCCGTACGTTTTACGGTGAAGAATCTGACTGCGGCCAAGGTCGAATGCCTCGAAGCGGGAACTTCCGCCTCCATCCCCGTCAAACAGCGCAGCATCGCCCAGCTTACCGACAACGATATCTATACCTATGTGTCTCTTGCTCCGGTAGAAATCATGTGCAAGGACGGCGCTTTTACCAACGCCTCCGAAGGCTATGCGCTGGCCGACGAATTGAATCCTTCCGGCACGGCATCGCCCCGCTGGGATGTCGCTCCGCTGTTGTGCAGCGATGACAAGGGAGATGCCATCTTTATGCTGACCAACGCCGCCGTTCCCTGGCGCCGTACCGGCAGTAACATCGTATGGGGCTCCTGTGTCCCGCAAGGCTCAGGAACGCTTTCCGGTGTGATTGTCGCGGACAACGTCGTTACCGTCCGCTGGGGCAATCTGGGCAAGTACCAAATCCGTGCGATGACCCTCGAGGAAATCCAGCTTAACGGGCAGCCTTTCTCCAATACCATTTGCGAGTGGACGTGGAACGACTTCTCTCCCAAGATTACTCCGGATACGGGACACGGCACCTTCAATAAGTACGCCGCCGGCACCGAGTTTGTTTCCGATTTCAACAATCCCTATATGCCGAAATCCGCCAATGAGGCCAACGGCAATTCCTCCGGCAATCTCAAAGGTCTTGTCTCCAAGGCTGCCATCTGTCTCAAACAGCAATGGTGGGACTTTTCGGCCGGCGAAGGCAAATATTTCGACATCAAGTTCTCCACCTCAGGCCTGAGCGGCTCCAATCTCGTTTTCGGCATCGTCTGGGGGCACGGGTCGATGGATGCGACATCCATTTTCGGACCGGCCCACTGGCATGTGCTCTACTCTGTCGACAATGGTACGACATTCTCCAGGGTTCCTTCGGTGGACATCCTGAAGAAGCGCTCCATCGTGTGGTGGGGAAGCGGGTCCGGCTCCACCTCCCAGGATGCTACACCGGGTTTCACGGAGCATCTGGTCAAACTGCCTTCCGCCTGTTTCGGCCAGGCCAATGTGGTCGTCCGCCTACAGGTTGCCGACACGGTCACGGACAAGGCGCCTTCGACCAGTCCCACCACCTGGCAGGATGCGCTCGGCATTGAGCAGGGCGTGTTGACTTCCGGACAGAGCGCAGCCAACAGCCAAGTCCGTATCGGTACGATCACCGTACGTTATAATTAAAAGATAAAAAATATGAAGCGATTGTCCCACATTCTCATTCCCGCCCTCGCCGGCCTGCTGCTTCTTTCCGTATTTTCCTGCCTGAGACGGGAAGGCGAAGAGGTGGCGCTGGTCAAGCTCGGGGCCGCCGTCAAGGAATTTGTGACGGAAGCCGATGGCGGCATCATCAACATTCCGGTCTATTCCAACGGTCCATACCATATAGAGATGCTGACTCCCGACAGTGACTGGCTGTTTATGGCCTTGCCGGCGGACAGGAGCAAGAACGACTACATCAAAGCCGAGTGCGACTTCAACCGCTCGTTCAAACGCAAGGCGGTCTTTGTGCTCTGCAGCGATGTGGACAGTCGCCGCGACACAATCACCGTCAAGCAGAAAGGCTTGGATGAGGCGTTCCTCTTTATGGACGAATTGTCCATCCAGGTCAGAGGCGCGGGAGGAGACAGTACCTATGTGCTGAATACCAACATTCCTTTTGAGGAATTGGAACAAGTCGTTTCCTATGAAGTCGAAGAGGCGGCCGGGTGGATCAAGACCATTTCCGTGGCTGATGCCGAAGGAAGCCGGCGGGTGATGACCATTGACGCCGAGCGGAACCTGGATGACAACAACCCGCGCACGGCCATCGTCCGTTTCAGTTTTACCGATGGCTGGGGAGAGACGGTCTCAATGGCTTTCAATGTCATCCAGCGTACGGCACGCGAGCGGATTGGTACGACCGTCTCGATGCGCGATCTCAAATACGAGCATATCGAATCCGGCAAAATCATCGAAAAATATATTATTGTCGAGGGTATCGTTGTCAGCAACAATGCGGGCCGCAATGCCGGCGAAGATGAGCAGTTGACCACTTCGTCCATCGATTACTCCGTTGACCAGCGAACGATTTATCTGGAAAGTTTTGACGGCACGCAGGGCATCTGCCTGATGACGACGACGGTCGAGGAGAACATCACTTCTCATTACGACCATATCCAGGTGCTCCTGTACAATACGCGTCCCGTGCTGCACTCCGACCCCGAGCGACTGGTCATCAGCGGTGTCAAAGCCTCCATGATCGTGGGTCAGAGCCGGGGTTCCGCAGCGGATGTGCCCGTCAAGCGAAAATCCATCCGTGATCTTACCGACGATGATATCTATACCTATGTCCAGTTGCAGAATGTGGAAATCCCCGTCCGTAAAGGCGATTTGATGCCGGTCAACGAGGGATATACCATTGTCTCCAATGCCCATCGTTTCTCCAAATATCCCCGCCTGATCAGGGATATCAACGGGGATTGGATGTACTTGCTCACCAATACGGTCTGTCAATACCGAAACGATGGCACCCGGCTGCCTTATGGTTCCGGTTCGATATCCGGTGTCGTCGTCCACGAACGTTTCCCGCGTTTTGACTGGCGCAATGCGGCGGATCCTGCGGAGATGGAACTTGACCCGACGCTCGGCCGTATCGGTACCTATCAACTGCGCCATCAGACCAAAGAGGATGTCTGGGGCGGTATGCAAGATGATTTTGAAAACGGCTTCTCCAAATTGCTGCTGGAGTACCGCTATTGGCGTCCCGACAAGAACAGGGGCGTTTGTCTGCCGACTTACGGGGATAACGGCTGGTTTACCCATACTTACCAGACCCGGTACACCGGCTCTGAGTCCAAGGATTACACGGGCAGTTTCTTCAACCAGCACTTCTTCGCGGCCGGTACCACGGACTATCTCGGGCCCAAAGGTCACAACGTCAACTATATGTTCGGCCTGAATTACGGCAACAAGAACGGTTTGGGCATCATTCTTGACCCGTCCCGCGAAAAGTACAGCATGGATCTGATTGATCTGGTGGATATGACCAACCCCGCCCGTCCCCAGTGGTGCGGCCCTAACGCTCCTTCGCCTTACTGTCTGTATGGAGACGGTGAAAATACGCTGAACATCAATTGGAATGGCGGGACGACAGGTTCGACCTCCCTGCGCGGAAAAGGGCATGTCCCGTCGGAGTGCTTCACAGCCTTTGCCAACAATTACTGGTGGGACTATGAAACCGGCAGGTCTTATGCCTGGCTGCTGAACTTTTCCACGGCCGGTATATCCGCGTCGCACCTGTCGTTGCAGATAGCCACGCTCAATTCCAGCCAGACTTTCTATGCACCCCGCTATTGGAAAGCCGAATGGGCGACCACCGACAACCAGGATGACGCCAACTGGCGTCTGATTGCCGAGTACACCGTACCCGATGTTTCCGTGTGGTCCAATACGCTCTATTCCTCCAGTGTCGGTTTCAAGCAAATCGATTTCGCCCTCCCGCTCGAGTTGCTGGGCAAAGAGAACGTGTATATCCGGCTGACACCGACCAGCGATCTCTGTTCCAGTGGCATCGATTATGCCGATGCCCGTCTGAACGATGCCTCTACGGATACCCATTCCAATACGATTTCATACATCGCCATTCGTTACCATTAAAAATTTCAGGATATGAACCGACAAATTGCCCTTATTTTCATCGCGATCCTTTCGCTTTGTGTGTACTCCTGCGCCAGAACGGAAGCGGGAAATTCCCATGATACCCGGCTTGCCGACGAGCAGATCCGCTACGACTCGGGATTCGGTGCCTTTATCGAAGGCTCCAGGACCTCCGTCGATTTTTCTGACGGCGGCAAGGTGCTATGGACGACGGACGATCCTATCTTTGTGACCAACGGAAGTGAGAGCAAGACCTTGTATGTCAAGGAAGGCGGCAGTACCAGCAGTCTTCTTTACGGCACGGGGACTCCGCTGACCGGAGATGCGTTCTATGCCATATACCCGGCCTTGGGGGCCTCGATTGCGTCGAATGTTTACAGTACCGCCATTCCGACGATTCAGCCGTATGTCGCAGGCGGTTTTGCCGATCAGGTTTTTCCGATGGTGGCCGCTTGTGGAGAAGACCGCCAACTGGCATTTAAAAACGTGGCTTCGATGCTCCGGATTGTCCCGGCCGCCGGCGACTTTGCAGGACAGACCATTATGTCCGTGACAGTCAGCGCCAATGAAAGCATGTCCGGACCGATCATCGTCAATTACACCCCGGATCAGACGCCGGTCGTCACTTGTTCCGGTGCCAAATCCGTCAATCTGGTAGCCCCTGCCGGCATCGCTTTCGACACGCCCATCCATGTCGTCGTCGCACCGGGATCTTATACGGATTTGCAGGTTTCGCTGTTGCTGTCCAACGGCCTCCGGACATCCTATGAAGCCGGATCGGTCGAGGTGGACCGTTCCAAATACCGGACCCTCTCCTTCTCTGCAGTGGACCGCTATGTCGACCTTTCCGCCTCGGGTACGGCCAATTGTTATATGCTCAAAGAAAGCGGATCATACAAGTTCAAGGCGGACATCAAAGGCAATGGAGTGACCACATCCTGCGGCTTGGAGGCTTCCACTGCGGGCATTGCATCTGCCAAAGTCCTGTATACGGACGGTGACCCTTTCGTGCAGGGGACTTATTCCTATAGCGACGGTTACCTCTGTTTTGAGACCGTTACGGGGACACTTCCCATCGGAACGGCCATCGTCGCCGCCACCGATGCGTCGGACCGGATTCTCTGGAGCTGGCTGGTCTGGGCCAACCGCGACATCGCCGATGTGACGCTTTCCGATGGTACGACATGGCTCAATATGAACATCGGTGCCCACCAAGTAAACTTCAATCCGCTGGGATTCAACGGCTATTATTACCAGTGGGGACGCAAGGATCCGATGCAGCAGGCCAAGGGCGTGGGTAATGTTCTGGATGCACCTTTCTCTTCACACGCTTCCCTGACAGACGGGTCCCTGGCCAATTCCATCGCCAATCCATTGACATTCTATGGCTCTTATAGAATCAGCGGTGTCCACATCGCCGACTGGTGTACTTTCGACGATGACGTCAAGATCTACGATTGGTGGAACGTGAATATTACGGGAGATGGCCAGATCTCGGCCGAACCAGGCAAAACGATGTTCGATCCCTGTCCCGACGGGTATCACGTTCCGACATATGCCGAATTGAACAATCTGTACAACTTGGAAAAAGCACCGGGACCTGATTTCGGGGCTCTCATCGATGAGAAATTGTATTTCCCTTGTACCTCTTATCGTTCTGCCGGCATTTCCGCAGGGGCTTGGAACAACGGCGAAAACTCCAGGGGCTATTACAATTGTACCAATCCCAAGGAAACCGGTGACAGGAGCAACCGTATGGTGTATCGTTTCTGGGTGACGCCCGTCGGCAGCGTCGGTGTTACCGATTCCCAGAGTTCCCGTTCGGTCGCCTTGACGGTCCGTTGTATAAAAGATTGAAACCGGGGAGGGAACCTGATGAATAGAGCGCTTTTTGAAGGAAAATATACTCTATTGGAAAAATAGTTGTATATTTGTACAAATATAAATTTTAGCCTTATGATTGAAAGAAGAATCCATCGTTTTTCCCGGTCGTCCGATGCGGGCGCCGAACAATCCGTTTCCCGTCGGACCCCCCAGGAGCCTACCATCGAAAATGGGGGCGGCAAAGGACCCGAAGACCCCGCAGGGGATGATGCCCCCTATGGCGGAGGTGGCAACGGCGGGGCCAGAACCGTGATGGTGATACTCATCGGTGTTGTCGTGGTGCTGATCGGTGTGCTGGCCTACATCTGGGTGAGCAAACAGAAACTGGTCAATGAGCTGGATGAAGAAAAACAGGAACTGACCCAGAAGATGCTGGAACTTCAAAACGACTACAAAGACCTTTCTTCCGACTATGCCAGCATCAATGCCCAGCTCGACTCTTCCCGCGAAGAAGTCAATCAGCTCATCGAGCGCATTCAAAAGACCGAAGCTACCAACCGGGCGGCTATCCGTCGCTATGAGAAGGAACTGGGAACCCTGCGCAGCATCATGAAGAGTTACATTGTGCAGATTGACTCGCTCAACACCGCCAACAAGAAACTGAAAGCCGATGTGGCCAGTGCCCGCCGCGACTTGTCCGAAAGCCAGAAGAAGAATGAAGAACTGACCCAGACGGTGGGAGATCTTAGCGACAAAGTGGCGGCCGGTAGTGTGATCAAGGCCCGCGGTATCTATATGGAGGGCCAGCGCAAGAATGGCAAGAAGACGGACCGGGCCCGTGACGTGGTTACCCTGGCAACCCATTTGAGTCTCATTGAGAACGATTTGGCCCCCAAAGGCCCGATGATGGTGTATGTGCTGGTATGGGATGCGGAAGGCAATCTGCTGGTCAATCCCGAACAGCCGGTCTCGATGATGTCGGGCGAAGAGGAAGTTCCCGTTTCTGCCGGCCGTGAGGTGGATTACAACGGTTCTGAAGTGGATATTGTTCTCTATCTCAAGAATATGGGTAAACTGAACAAAGGGGTCTATACCGTTGACATTTATACGGATCATCACAAACTCGGCGGCACCGAATTGATGCTTCGTTAGTTGCTTGTGCTGAAAAGACTCTGTTGCAATGGTTTATCTTCATATACCGTTCTGCAAGAGTTTTTGTACCTACTGTGCCTTTTATTCGGAATTGTTTTCACCGGAGCTGGCCTCCCGCTATGAGGCGGCTGTGAAAGCGGAAATTCATTCCCGGCAGCAGGAAATCCGGAGCACGTTGTCGATTCCCACCCTTTATCTTGGAGGCGGTACCCCCTCGGTGCTGCCTCCTGCTGTTTTGCAACGCATCGTGGAGACTGTAGCGGAAGTGACAGGAGGAAAGTATCAAGAGTTTACCATGGAGCTTAATCCGGATGACGTGACGCCGGATTATGCCGTTTTTCTCAAGGCGCTGGGGGTGACGCGGGTGAGTATGGGCATACAGTCTTTCGATGCTGACGTGCTCGCCCGGATGCATCGGCGGCATACGGCGGAGGGAGCCCGGCGTGCTTTTTTATGCTTGCGTGAAGCCGGTTTTGAGAATATCAGCGTGGATTTGATCTACGGGGTGGGTTGCCCGGTCGGAGCCGGGCATGACGCTCGTCATGGCCGATCGTCTTTGGGCGCAGACCTCGATGCCCTGCTGTCTTTGCCCGGCGGACCGCCCGAACACATTTCTGCCTATCAACTGTCGATAGAAGAGGGGAGTCTGCTCTACGACCGGGTGAGTCAAGGGTATTACGCCGAGTGTCCCGAAGAAGAGGCTGAGCAGCAGTATCATACGGTTTGCGCCCGCCTGCGTGAAGCCGGTTACGAGCATTACGAAATCTCCAATTTCGCGGCAATGGCCGGCCCGAGCGGCCCTGCCGGGTCTTCGCCCTACCGGGCCGTGCACAACAGTGCTTATTGGACTGGTGCGCCCTATGTCGGACTGGGACCTGCGGCCCATTCTTATGATGGGGAACGACGCTCTTGGAATCCCTCTGATACGGAGGCCTATATCCGCCATCAGACCGGCCTTTCCGATGACGGCCGTCCCGGCTCCGAACTCCTTACTCCGTCACAGCGGGCAATGGAGCGCGTGATGCTCTCCCTCCGTACTTCGGACGGCATTCCTGAGGCGGAACTGCGCCGTCTGAGCGGAGATACCCGTGTAGATGCTTTATTGCGTCGGGCATATTTGGAAAAATCAAGAATAAATGCTAACTTGCGCATTCCGGAACAGCACGGATTCATTTCCGATACAATTATTGCGGAATTGGTGTGATAGTTGGTTTGTTTTTGACAGTAAATTATTTATAATGAATATATTCTTTATGAAAATGTTTCGAATTCTCTCCACCCTTCCGGCCATTATGATTTTGGCGCTTGGCGCTTGTTCGACGGAGAGCAAGTATGCCCTTGTTCCTCAACCCGAAAGTATCGAGGCCGTCTGCTGCTCCTCCTGCAAAGTCCCTGCTTCCATCCCGACTTATGCGGCCGACGAATCGTTGATAGCCGTCGCGTCCACCTGGGCGGAGACGATGACCAAGACCTATGCCCCCGGTACCGACAGCACGGCCGCCAAGCACGTCCGCATTGTGTCGGATGTCGTTTTGCCGGCCGTTTCCCTGACGGACAAAGCCGAAGACGCCGTTCTCTGTCTGTCTATCGATACGACGATGGCGGCGGACGCCTATCGCTTGACGGTGGACAAGAAAGGGATTCAGGTGGCGGGTGGTGAGCCCAAAGCCGTGTTCTGGGGTTTGCAGTCGCTTTCCCAACTTCTTCTTCAGGAAAAGGCCGATGCCCAAGGCGTACGCAAACTCTCCGGGGTCGTCATCGAGGATTCCCCCCGTTTTCCGCACCGTGGCGCCCTGCTGGACTGCTGCCGTCATTTCTTCAGCGTGGAGGAAGTCAAGACCTTCATCGATATGCTGGCCATTAACAAGATGAACGTTTTTCACTGGCACCTGACCGAAGACCAGGGATGGCGCATCGAAATCAAAAAATATCCCAAATTGACCGAAATCGGTTCCGTCCGCAAACAGACGGTGGCCGGACGAGCTTATAAAGGAAAGGAAGAAGAAAAGAATGTCTATGACGGTGTCCCATACGGTCCTTTCTTCTATACACAGGATGAGGCCCGCGAAATTGTCGCCTATGCCGCCGCCCGTTTTATCACCGTTATTCCTGAGATTGAAATGCCGGGTCATTGTCTCGGTGCCATCGCCGCTTATCCCTGGCTTTCCTGCGACGGTAAGCAGAAGGAAGTCGCGTGCCGATGGGGCGTTTTTGCGGATGGCGTCGTTTGTCCGGGCAAAGAGAGTACCTACCAATTCTATGAGGATGTGCTGGACGAAATCTGCGATATTTTCCCGAGCGAATACATCCACATCGGTGGGGATGAAGCCCCGCGCGACCATTGGAAGACCTGCAAGAAATGCCAGGCGCTGATGAAAAAGCAGGGCTTTACAAAAGAGGCCGAGTTGCAGAGTTATCTCAATAGCCGGATAGAGGCGTATCTCAATGCCAAAGGCCGCAAAATTATCGGCTGGGATGAGATTCTCGAGGGCGGTGTCACTCCTTCCGCTACGGTGATGTCCTGGCGCGGACCCAAAGGTGGCATCGCCGCCGCCAAGCAGGGCAACCACGTGATTATGACGCCCAACACCAACTGCTATCTGGATTACCATCAGACCTGCAATCCCGACTCTCTGGGCGAGAACCTGGCTCCGTGGAAACACTATTTGCCCTTGCAGGTATGTTTCGAATTCAATCCTTTCGACCAGTTAAGCGAGGAAGAAAGTGCCTATATCAACGGTCTCCAGGCCAATGTCTGGTGTGAATTCATCAAGACGTTCGACCACGTTCAGTTTATGACTTTGCCGCGTATGTCCGCCCTGGCGGAAGTGGCCTGGAGCAAGCATCGTACGGATGATTATGATGGCTTCGTGCACAGGATGGAGAAAGCGATGGTGCCGACCTACGAATATCACGGCTATGTTTATGCGCCGTATGTGTTTGACGGGTCGGACAAGTATGCCGTTGCCAAAGAGAAATTTGTCCGGCCTGCCCATTAAAATGGTTGGACTCTTACATATAAAGAAGTGAAGAGATATATAATTTAGTGAAGGGATGAATACTCATTTCGATAGAATAGAACAGTTGCGCGACATCATGTCGCGCAATCGTTATGATGCAGTTATTGTTTCCGGAACGGACCCTCACAAGAGCGAGTATTTCGCACCCCGGTGGCGGGGGGTGGAGTGGCTGACCGGTTTCAGCGGAGAGGCGGGGGATGTCGTCGTTACCGCCGACCACGCCGGACTCTGGACCGACTCCCGATATTTTATCCAGGCTGTCGCCGAACTGGATGGCAGCGGCGTGGAACTGCACAAAAGTCTGCAGGGCGATATGACCGCCATTCCCCAATGGCTCGCGGCGCATTTTTCCGGCCGAAGTTCGCTGCGTATCGCTACCTGTGGTGCGTGCCAGAGCGTGGCCTTCGTCCGGTATTTGCAGGAAACGCTCAATGCGGCTTTTCAGAATGAAGAGTCGGAAATTCTGCTCGCCGGCGACCCGTTGGACGGCCTCTGGGAGGATAGACCGGCCATCCCGTGCACGGATATCATCACCCTTGACGAACAAGAGGTGGGGGAGACACGTCTGTCCAAAATCGCCTGGCTGCGTGAATGCATGGCCTCGCAGCCCGGATGTGATGCCATCCTGCTCTCTTCCCTCGACCAGATAGCCTGGGTGCTCAATGTGCGGGGAGACGATATTGACTACAACCCCTATGTTATTTCCTATTTGCTTGTTACGGCAGATACGGTGCAGTGGTATGTGAGCAAGGAGGAAGTGGAAGACGGTTCGGAAACGGAAGACAGTTTCGCCCTGCTGGAGTCGCA
Organism: Bacteroidales bacterium; assembly: GCA_017962705.1. GTDB lineage: Bacteria > Bacteroidota > Bacteroidia > Bacteroidales > UBA932 > Cryptobacteroides. The sequence goes on along the minus strand of JAGCUV010000070.1, from coordinate 70,633 downwards.
AGGGATAGAGATCCAACCTTACGACAGCATTTATTCCGGCATTTATGCGTATGCGGATGAGGGAGATGGAAAGATTTTCGTCGATCTTGCTTCCCTGAATGCCCAAGTCTATGTTACCCTGTGTGATGCCCTTGGAGAGGAACGCATCCTGACCGGGACTTCGCCCGTCATTTTGCGCAAGGCCTGCAAGAATCCCAAAGAAATCGAAGGCTTCCGCAACGCCTTTTTGGAAGACGGCGTCGCCGTAGAGCGCTTCCTGTATTGGCTGGAGACTTCGCTGCAGGAAGGCCGTGCGGTCACCGAATGGGAGGCGTCGCTCAAACTCACATCCTTCCGGGCCGAAATCGATGGCTACCGGGGGGATAGTTTCGGGACCATTTCAGCCTGGGGCCCCGGTGCTGCGCTTCCGCATTATTCCACGCCCAAAGTGGATTCGCCCATCATTCAGGGAAAAGGACTCTATCTGGTGGATTCCGGCGGCCAGTATTTCTACGGGACTACCGATATCACCCGAACGGTGCCCGTGGGGGCCTTAAGTACTCTTGAAAAAGAAGATTATACCCTTGTGCTGAAAGCGATGATCCGCCTGTCAATGGCCGTCTTCCCCGATGGGACGCCCGGCTGTCAGCTTGATTCCCTCGCCCGTACGCACTTGTGGCAGACACGCCGCAATTATGGCCACGGTACCGGCCACGGCGTGGGTTTCTTCTCCGGCGTGCACGAAGGCCCGCAGAGCATACGTCCGACCAACACCGTGCCTTTCCGTGCGGGAATGGTAACTTCCAACGAACCCGGAATGTATCGCGAAGGACTGCATGGCATCCGTCACGAGAATATCGTGCTTTGCGTGGAAGACGGGGAAAATGAATTTGGCAAATGGCTCCGCTTTGATACGCTGACCTGTTGTCATTTCGATACCTCTGCCTTGATTGCTTCCTGGCTCAGTCCGGAGGAATTGCAGTGGCTGAATCAATACAATGAAAGCGTCTATCAGCGTCTGGCTTCTCGTGTGGAAGCGGCGGACGGACCGGCTATCCGGGCCTGGCTTCGTAAAAAGACTTTGCCTTTATGAATATAAAATGTTTCCATTTCGGCGTTCTGCGGGCCTGCTGTGCGGTTTTGTGGGAAAAGGGACCGGACTGTGTTGTGGTGGACGCCTCTTTTTATGAACCCGAAGAAAAGAAGTCGCTTTATCTCTTTTTCCGGACGGCCGGTTTGCGACCGCTTGCCATTTTGCTGACGCACGCGCATTTCGATCACATCGAGGGGGTGAAGGAACTTTCTGATGATTTCGGCGGGCTGCCGGTCTATTTTTCCTTTGCCGAGGCACCGGTCATCGAGGGACTGGAAAAGAACTGTCATTTTCTCGGACAGCGTGTGCCGAGCCTGGATGTGCCGATGCGGGATATTCATGATGGGGAAGTTCTGCATTTCGGAGATATGGAACTGGAGGTGCTGGCTACGCCCGGGCACAGTCCCGGCAGTGTGTGTTATCTCGACCGCAAGGGGCGCTTGCTCATCAGCGGGGATACGCTTTTTGCGGGAACCATCGGACGCACGGACTTGGGAAATGGGGATTATGACCAGTTGATGGAGAGCATACAGACAAAGTTGCTGCCGCTGGACGGAGAAATTGAGGTGTTTCCGGGGCATGGACCCTCTACTTCCATTGCCGTCGAGCGTGCGACTAACCCGTTTCTGCAGCCCTTCAACGAACCGTATGAAGAAGAATAGGCTGCTCCCTTTCCTCGACCGTCGCTTCGCGACCCCTCCCAAAACAAGTTTTGGGCCCCTCCCTCTTATGGTGCCGAGGGTGGCACAGGCCGGAAAGGGAGTACAGCCTATTCTACAATAGTAAATGTAAAGCATAAGGAATAATTGCAATAGCGAATGAAATGAGCAAGGTGATACATATAGAGGGGGCTTCAGCGAACAATCTGAAGCATGTGAGTCTGGATATTCCGCGGGACGCTTTCGTGGTGGTGACCGGCTTGAGCGGCAGCGGCAAATCGTCCCTGGCCTTTGACACCATCTATGCCGAAGGCCGCCGCCGTTACCTCGACACCCTCTCTCCCTATGCCAAACATTTCATCGGCTACCTTGACAAACCGCCCGTTGAAACCATCGAGGGGCTCAGCCCGATCATCGCCATCGAACAAAAGACGACGGGCAACAACCCCCGTTCCACCGTCGGGACCATAACGGAAATCTACGATTTTCTGCGTCTGCTCTACGCCAAAGCTTCCACGGCCTATTCGCCCGCCACGGGCAAGCCGATGGTGCGCTACACCGACGAGCAGATGGTAGATCTCATTCTCCAGCGATACGAGGGGCGCAAATGCTACTTGCTCGCTCCGCTCGTGGCCGGCCGTAAGGGACATTACAAGGAACTGTTCGCCCGTATGCGCCGGCGCGGTTTCACGGATATCCGTATTGACGGAGAAATCGTGGAATTGGCGGCCGTCGAGACGGTGGACCGCTACAAAAACCATTTCATCGAACTGGTGGTGGATAGGCTCAAACCTTCAACTGACGACCGCCTGCGTATCCGTCGTTCCGTGGTCAGCGCCCTGCACGACGGCAAAGGTTCCCTGATGGTACTGGACGCAGAGGACGGCTCTATTTCCTATCTGTCCAAAAACCTGGTCTGCGAAGAAAGCGGCATTTCGCTTCCGCAGCCCCAGCCCTTTACCTTCTCTTTCAACTCGCCGCAAGGCTATTGTCCCTATTGCAAGGGACTCGGGCTCATCAGCGATGTCCGTATGGAATCCATTGTGCCCGATGCGGGCGTGAGCATCGCCGACGGCGGTATTCTTCCGCTGGGTAAGTTGCAGAACAACAAAAAATTCGATATGATTCGCGCCATCGCCCGCAAATACGGATTCAGCATCTACGACCCGATTGCGGAGATCCCCCAAGAAGCGCTGTCCCATATTATTTTTGGCTCGGAAGAATTGTTCCGCGTCGGGGAGGGTATCAACGCTACGATGGAGAGTTTCGACGGACTGGTGGATCATATCGAAGACAAGCAACTCTGTCCTGAGTGCAAGGGCACGCGTCTGAATAAGGAAGCATCGTATTTCAAGATAGATGGAAAGACCATCACCGAGGTGTCGGAAATGCAAATCGATGCGCTGCAGGAGTGGCTGAACGGCTTGGACGACCGGCTGGGTGAACGCGAGCGAACGGTGGCCCACGATATTTTGCGCGAGCTGCGCGACCGGGTAGGCTTTCTGGTCAATGTGGGGTTGGAATATCTTTCTCTGAGCCGGGCGACGGCTTCGCTTTCGGGCGGAGAATCCCAGCGCATCCGTCTGGCTACCCAGGTGGGTTCCAAATTGGTCAATGTACTCTATATTTTGGACGAACCTTCCATTGGACTGCATCAGCGCGACAATCGCAAATTGATTGCGTCCCTGAAAATGTTGCGGGACGAAGGCAACAGCGTGATGGTGGTGGAGCACGATGCCGAGACGATGCTGGCGGCGGACTGGCTGGTGGATGTAGGGCCGGGAGCCGGCGAGAACGGGGGAGAAATCTGTTACAACGGACCGGCGTCAGAGGCGCTGGACGCGGCTGTTTTTGCGTCAGGTTCGCACGGGGCTGCGGGGGCGACGAGCTCCATTACGCTGCAATATTTGCGGGGAGCAAAAGCGATAGCCGTTCCATCCCGTCGCGAGATAGGAAATGGCCGCTTCTTGACTTTGAGCGGTTGTACGGGTAATAATCTGAAGAATGTCACTTTGAACCTGCCCTTGGGCTGCCTGGTCGGCGTGTGCGGCGTGAGCGGCAGCGGCAAGTCTTCTTTGATTACGGAAACCCTCGTACCCGTCCTGACGGCGCGATGGGCCCATTCCAAAGTAAAATCCCTGCCTTACGAATCGTTGACGGGGATTGAGTCGTTGGATAAAATCGTGGTGGTGGATCAATCACCTATCGGAAAGACACCCCGCAGCAATCCGGCCACCTTCACGGGCGTTTTCTCGGATATCCGCGCTCTTTTTGAGAGCACGCCGGATGCCAAGGCCCGGGGCTTCAAGTCGGGACGTTTCTCGTTCAATGTGCCGGGCGGGCGTTGCGAGGCCTGCAAGGGCGTGGGGCTGCGCATCGTCGAGATGAATTATCTGCCTTCGGTGAATATCATTTGCCCGGAATGTGCCGGCAAACGCTACAACGAGGCGACACTGGCCGTCAAATATAAGGGGAAGAGCATCGGAGATGTGTTGGAAATGCCCATTTCGGAGGCTTGCGAATTTTTCGAGAAAGTTCCGAAGATTGAGCAGCGCATTCGGGCGATGAAGGAAATCGGACTGGGCTATATCCGTCTGGGCCAGTCCAGCGTCACGCTTTCGGGAGGGGAGTCGCAGCGGATGAAACTGGCGGCGGAACTTGGGCGTACCGGCACGGGCAAAACGCTGTATGTGCTGGATGAACCGACGACCGGGCTGCACTTTGAGGATGTGCGCATTTTGCTAGATGCGCTGCGGCGGCTGGTTGCGCAGGGCAACAGTGTGCTGGTAATCGAGCACAATCTGGATGTGCTCAAGAGTATGGATTACCTCATCGATATGGGTCCGGACGGTGGTCAGAAGGGCGGTACTATCGTTGCGCAGGGCACGCCCGAAGAGTTGGCGGCCCATCCCGCTTCCGTGACCGGTCCTTTTCTCAAAGAATGTCTCGTTCTTTAGTGATTCTTCCTTTTTAAAAATGAAGGATTTTTTTCTATGTTTTAAAAAAAATTGTAACTTTGCGGCCGGTTTAAAAACCGAAACCTAAACGATTAGATAACTATGACTTTCTCAGTTTACAAAAGTCCTGTGTGTAAAGTTGTTGCGTGTGACGTTACGCAGGCGCCTCTGTGCCAGAGCCCGTTTTCCGGGCATGGACAGACCACCTCTTCTTTGTATGATGATTTATTCGAGGGATGGAATGATGAAACGGTTTTTCTATTTTCTTTCTTTTGCCGCCGTTTCGCTTGTTGCGGCTATTTCCTGTTCCAAAGAAAATATGACGGATTCCTCGCTTGTGTCGCAGGAACCCTTGACTTCGTTGACCATTCCCGCGTCCAAAGCGGCGGTCAAGACCGTGATGGCTGCGGAAGATGGTTCCGTGGTGCATTGGTCCGAAGGCGACGCCCTCGTCGTGTTCGATGACCGTTCCGCTTGCGGCGGGCATCGTTTTGACGGCACCATCCAGGCGGATGCCTCTCAATCCCAATTCAGCGGAGAGGTTCATCTTAATGCTACCCATATCTATGCGTTGTATCCTTATGATGCGGCGGCCACATTTGACGGCACGAATCTGGTGACCACCTTGCCGGTTTCCCAGACCGCGACCCTCGGCTCTTTTGCCAATGGCGCTGCCCTGGCCTTCGGACAGGCGGATATCGTTCCGGGCGCGGGGAGCGTTGTGGGCGGACTTCAGATGCAGAACCTTTGCGCGGTCATTTCCTTCAAAATGCCCTCCTATGTGGACGGTGCGCAGCAGGTGGTCGTGACTTCCCGCGACGGGAAGGCGATTGCCGGTACGGCTACGCTGAATGTGGGAAGCGGTTCCCTGTCGGTCGACGGTTCTTCCAGCGTGACCGTGGGTGTCGAGTCCTTGGCGGCGGGTGCGGCTTATTATGCGGTGGTTGCACCGGGTTCTTATCCTTCCGGTTTCAGTTTCCGTGTCAAGACCGCTTCGGGCAAGGAATATACGGCTGTCAATCCGAATTCGATGCAGCTCGCAGCGGGCGGATTGTATGCGCTTGGCACGGTGGGCCTGGTGCTGGATGTTACGCCGGTGGTGACGATTACGCATACGACCACCAACGGGGAACTCAGCGGCTCTACGGCGGTGCTTTCCCCGATTTCCGTGGATGACGAGTGGGCGTCGATGATTACGGCTTGGAGCGTTGAGCTGCGCCGTCCGGATGGTACGGTGGTGCGTCGTCTGAGCGCTTCTTCCGGTACGATGTCCGTGGCGAATGAATGGACTTATCTGCCGCAAGGACAGTATAACATCGTGGCCCAATACACCTCCAAGAGCGGTGCGGTCAAACAGCTTACCGGAACCGCTACGGCTCCGGCCCCTTCGGTTAGCGTGACGCTGGGAGGATATTGCAGTTATGACGAATATGCCAAGACCAACGGTCGCACCGGTGGTGCTTCTGAAGCCAATAAGTTGAATGCCGAGACGGTTTATGAGCTTTCCGTAAAGGTGAATGTGGCGAACGACCTGCTCAATAGCGAGAAGTATACGGCCTCCTGGTCCTATACTTACGATGGCGTGTCATCTACCTTCTCTGGCAATAGTGTGAATATCGGCAACAAGACTGGCCAGAGTTGGGGCAAACACACCCTCACCGCGACCTGTACTTTCGACGGAGTCACCGGAAATGCTTCTCGGGATCTCCATGTGACGGGCTTGCCTTATCGGGTTTCCCCGCCGACCAACTCTGGGGCTCATCCTTGGTCAAAGATGGAGGGAACAATTACTTGGAAAAGTGATTGTGTGGACTTATATTATTCTGCTGCAAATTTTCCCAGAATTGGCAGTCCTTCATTTGATATTCCTGAAAACATCGAGGTCAGCGTTTCTACTAAAGTTGTGAGGAATAAATATGTCTTTCTGGGGGCGAGTGTGCATGGGAAGCTTTTTATTTCATTACAGGATGACAAACATGAGTTGTATAGAAAAGATTTGAAGAGTGAAGCGGTTTATGAGTCGACGTTAAATACTACGATGACAAACAGTCTCCGCCAGTTCCGTATCCAATACGAGTACGCAGCGACAGGCCCTCGTACGTATGTATATTATTTCAATGTCTTATATCGTTAGATATTTAATATGAGAAATGACCTGCCGAATTTCAGCAGGTCATTTTTGGTTCATGCCCGGCTTCGACCGGGATCAGACCCCCGATCATGTCGGGGGTGACGCACAGACATCTTTTCCGTCATGCCCGGCTGCGACCGGGCATCTCTATGCGCAGGGTTTATTTCAGCAGGGCCTCGATGGCGCTTTTGAGCTGTTCTTTGGGGAGCGCGCCTTTGGCCATTTGCGGCTCGCCGTTCTTGGGGCAGAAGATCAGCGTGGGGATGCTCGTGATGCCGAACACGCCGGCCAATTCTTCCTCTTCGTCCGTATCTACCTTATAGATATCAATCTTCCCGGCGTATTCGTTGGACAGTTCTTCCAGAACAGGGGAGAGCATCTGGCACGGTCCGCACCAGGTCGCATAGAAATCTACAATCGCCGGTTTGTCGCCAAGAAATTTCCAATTCTTCGCATCTGCCTCAAAATTCCAGACCTTTTTCAAAAAGTCCGCTTTACCAATGTGTACAGTAGCCATAATTCTTTATTTTTATAGTTTTACAATCATTTTGTGTCGCTGCCGCCTTCAAAGATACGAATAAGCCGAGAGAAAAACAAATTCCATTTGTTTATCCGAGGCGGGAGTGTCATAGGCGGGTGTGCCTGGTCCCTATCTCGAAGAGGGGACTGGGCACACCTGCCATATTGCAGGGGGTGTCCGCGATAGCGGACGGGGGTTAAAGGAGCGAATGCTCCACAAAAAAGAGACCATCCGGTCTCTTTTTTGTGGAGCTGGGCGGACTCGAACCGCCGTCCAAACGTCGCACCAGGCAGCTTTCTACACGTTTAGTCTTCCTTGGGTTTTCGTCAGCGGGCTGCCGGAAGACGGGCTACCCGAAGCTTATCCCCTGAATCTTGGCAAGACGGCAGAGGCATCCGCCTTGTGCATCCCGTTTGAATGATACCCCGTATGCCATCCATAACAGGCCTAAAGAATGGCGGGATACTCGTCAGACCGGCAGCCTTGGCCGACCCGATTAAGCCTTGTCAACCTGGTTGATCAGGCAGCGAGTGCATAGTTGTTGTTGGCAACTAAAAAATGCGAAGTCTGGGATTAACGGGCCAAACTCCCACGCCCGACGTGCTTACTGTCCGATATCAGCGCTGTCAAAACCAAAGCAGCCCCGAATTTTTCAGTAAAAAAAGGCCGACATTGCTGCCGGCCTTCTATCCAGCAATTGCAAATTACTCTGCAACAACCTCGACCTTGACGGTTCCCTTCACGCTCTTGTAGCATTTGACGGAAGCCTCATAGGTGCCGAGTTCTTTTACGGCCTCGAGGGTGATGTTCTTCTTGTCCACTTCGAACCCCTTGGCGGCGAGGGCCTCGGCCACCTGGGCGGCGGTGATGGCGCCGAAGAGTTTGCCGGCTTCGCTCACCTTGGCGCTGACCTGTACGGTCACTTCGTTCAATTTGGCGGCGAGCGCCTCGGCATCGGCAATGAACTTCGCTTCTTTGTGGGCGCGTTGGCGGATGTTCTCGGCAAGCACCTTCTTGGCGGAAGCGGTGGCGAGGATGGCGTATCCCTGGGGAATCAAGTAGTTGACCGCGTATCCGGTCTTGACGTTGACGATTTCGTCAGCGTTGCCGAGGTTGGCAACATCTTTCTTCAAAATAATCTCCATAACGCAGTCCTCCTTTATTTCATAAGGTCGGTTACATAAGGAAGCAGACCGAGGTGCCGGGCACGCTTGACGGCCTGGGCCACTTTCCGCTGGAATTTCAGGGAAGTACCGGTGATGCGGCGGGGGAGAATCTTACCCTGCTCGTTGAGGAACTTCTTGAGGAATTCAGCGTCCTTGTAATCAACGTATTTGATGCCGGCTTTTTTGAAACGGCAATATTTCTTCTTGCGAACCTCTACTGTGGGAGGGTTCAGATAACGGATTTCATTGTTCTGTGCCATAATCTTTCCTCCTTATTCAGCTTGTTTGTTGGCCCTTCTCTTTTCGGCGTAGGCCACGGCGTCTTTGTCCATCGCGAAGGTGAGGAAGCGGATGATGCGCTCGTCACGGCGATACTGGGTCTCAAGGATATCGACAAACTGCGTGTCGGCCTTGAACTCGATGAGATAATAAAAACCGGAGGTCATCTTCTGGATAGGATAAGCCAATTCCTTCCGACCCCAGTCCTCTTGGTACACGATTTCGCCACCGTTGGCGGTGATCAGATCCGTGTACTTGGCAACCGCTTCCTTCATCTGGGCCTCAGACAAAACGGGAGTTGCAATGAAAACGGTCTCGTACTGTTTGATCATTTGTTTTTGTAAATAATTGTTAATAAAAAGTTTAGCCGCTTTTTCCGGGCTATTTTCCTTCCAAAGCGGCTGCAAAGATAGTGATTTTCAATGGAAATACAAAATTTTCCGCGTCTTACACGCGAAAAACCCGCATCAGATGCGCTCGATTTTCTTGAGCATCGCGAACATCATCACGGCGCTGAGCAGGCAAAGCCCCATCAGGATGCTCCAGTTGGCCCAGAGGGGAACTTTGCTCCAAAGCGCGGAGGGGATGCTGCTGAGGTAGTTGCCGATGGCGGTGGCGGCGAACCAGCCACCCATCATCAGGCCTTTGTATTTCGGAGGAGCCACTTTCGACACGAAGGAAATGCCCATCGGGCTGAGCAACAGTTCGGCGAAGGTCAGGACCAGGTAGGTGCCGATCAGGTAGCCGCAACTGACGCGGTCGGGAGACGGGTCGCCCTGGAGCACCATCGGGGACACCAGTTTGACGGAGGCGATGACCATAATCAGGTAGCCCAGAGCTGCCACAATCATACCCAAACCGATTTTCCGGGGAGCGGAAGGCTCCTTGTCTTTTGCGGCCAGACTGCTGAAGATGGCCATCGATATCGGGGTGAGGGACACGACGAAGAAGGGGTTGAACTGCTGGAATTCCTGGGGCTGGATGGCCAGCGTGTCGGGGAATCCGACATAGATGGCATAAGCGCCCGCCCAAAGCAGACCGGTGACACCGCCACAGAGGAGTTTGCCTTTTGCTTTTTCGCTTTGGAAAATTCCGAACAGGGTATAAACCGAAATGGCCAAAAGAGCCAGAATCCAAATGTTAAATCCGCCACGAATGACACCGCTGACGGAAGTCTCTGTGTAGTCACGGGCAAAGTAGGTAAGAGAAGATCCGTTCTGGTGGAAAGCCATCCAGAAGAAAATCACCACGGCGAAGACCATCAGCAGGGCGGTGATGCGGCTGCGGGTCTCCTCGGGAGAAAGTTCTGGCTCCTGGGAGTTGGCGGCGGCCTGTTTGGAATTGACATCCGCGTGTTTGAACCAGCCGCGGCAGGCGAAATAGATGGCGATGGACAGCACCAGCGAGAAGCAGGCAACCGAGAATCCGAGGTTGTAGGACACGCAGAGCTTGTCCAGGAAATACTGACTGAACTGCGCGAAATCCATTCCGGCGGCGCCGGGCATTTCGTCCATCAGTCCCTGCATGTAGACCGCGTTCTCCGTGCTGATTTTCCCGTCCAGTACCTGGTGACAGAGGGAGGGGAGGTCGGCCTGATAGCTCAGTCCTGCGGCGCTCAGTTTCCAGTTGGTCAAGGCCTTGGCGGCGCTGGGAGCGAACATGGCACCCAGGTTGATGGCCATGTAGAACAGACTGAAGGCGGAGTCTCGCTTGCCGGCGTAGCGCGGGTCGTCATACAGGTTGCCCACCATGACCTGGAGGTTGCCTTTGAAAAGGCCGGTGCCTACGGCGATGAGCAGCAGGGCCCCGATGATGGCGACTAGGGGCAGGACGGGGCCGCTGACCGGAACGGCCATGGCCGTGTATCCCAGCAACATCACCAGAATACCCGTCACCACGCATTTCCCGTAGCCGATTTTGTCGGCCAGCATACCGCCGATGACGGGCATGAAATAGACGGCGGCGAGGAAAATCGCATAAAACTGGCCGGCGGCCGCTTCGCTGAAGCCGAACTTAGCTTGCAGGTAGAGCAGGAAAATCGCCAGCATCGTGTAGTAGCCGAAACTCTCGCCGGTATTGGCCAGCGCCAGCGCAAACAATCCTTTCGGTTGATTTTTGAACATAATGAATGATGAAAATAATAAATATTCAGACGCCTCTTTGTGCGGCACTTCGCTGCAAAGATATTGATTTTTTTGCGACGATTAATTATATTTGTAAGTTTTTTAGGAATACATATAAATATTGTGCTATGACCATACAAGATTTGGAACCTCGCGCCGTTTGGCAGAATTTCTATCAGTTGACCCGTATTCCCCGTCCTTCCAAGCACGAGGAAAAGGTGAGCGCCTACCTCTATGATTTCGGCCGCAAACTCGGTCTGGAGACCATCCGCGAGGAGTGCGGAAACATCATTATCCGCAAGCCGCCGCATCCGGGTTGCGAAAACAAAAAGGCCGTGGTTCTGCAGGGGCACATGGATATGGTGCCGCAGAAAAACGCCGATGTCAAGCACGATTTCGAGAAAGACCCGATCGAGACCTGGGTGGACGGCGACTGGCTGAAAGCCAAAGGGACGACGCTGGGTGCTGACGACGGACTGGGCGTGGCAATGGCCCTCACGGTACTCCAGTCCAAGGATCTCAAGCATGGTCCCGTAGAAGTGCTGGTGACGGTGGATGAGGAAACGGGTCTGACGGGTGCCAACCTGCTGGCTTCGGGTTTGTTGCAAGGTGAGATTCTCATCAACCTCGATTCGGAAGAGGAAGGGGAGTTGTGTATCGGTTGCGCCGGCGGGCTTGACAGCGCGGTCAGCGGCAGTTACAAAGGGATCGAACGCCCCAATAATACGGTTTGCATCTCGCTGGCGTTCAAAGGCTTCCAAGGCGGACATTCCGGCACGGACATCAATCTGTACCGGGCCAATGCCAACAAGGTGGCTGCACGTGTGCTTCATCGCGTGCTGGGCGAGACGGACGCCCGCCTGGTGTATATGCAGGGCGGTACCCTTCGCAATGCCATTCCGCGCGAGTGTTTCAGTTATCTCTTCGTTCCCGAACTCTCGCTGGGCAAAGTCCGTAGCATCGCCGAGGATGAATTCACCAAGATTAAAGCGGAATATGCCCTTACCGATCCGGATGCCAAGATGGTTTTCGAACCCAGCAGTTCGCTACCTTGCCGTCCCGTTTCCGTAGAGCCCGAAATCGCCCTTGCCTTCCTGAAAGCCCTGCTGGCCTGCCCCGACGGAGTGGAACGTATGTCCAGCAGCGTTCCGGGTCTGGTGGAGACTTCCAACAATATGGCGATGGTCAAGGTGGCCGACGGCGAATTGATGGTCAAGACGCTGATGCGCAGTTCCGTGGACAGTGCCAAGGAAGCCCTGGCGACCAAGTTGAAAGCCGTTTTCGAACTGGCGGGCTGTCAGGTGGAATTTACGGGCGGCTATTCCGGTTGGACGCTCAAGCCCGATTCCGACATTGTCCGTCTGATGGTCGAAAAATACAAGGAACAGTACGGCGAGGATCCTTCTGTGGTGGCCATTCACGCCGGTCTGGAATGCGGCATCATCGGTGGGAAATATCCCGGAATGGATATGGTCAGCTATGGCTCCACCCTTTGCAGTCCCCATTCCCCGGATGAGCGTGCGAGCATTTCTTCGCTCCAGCGTACTTGGAAATTGGTATGTTCAGTTCTCGAAGCTATTCCTGAGAAATAATGGATTACGGTATTCACGAAGAGTGCGGGGTATTTGGCATCTACGGAGTGCCCGATGCCGCCAACTTGGTCTATTATGGCTTGCATTCCCTGCAACACCGCGGCCAGGAAGGTTGCGGCATTGTCGCTTGTGGGGACGACGGGGTGCTGCGCCGCGTCAAAGGCGAGGGACTGGTGCAGGAGATTTTCAACGAATCCAAGTTGGCATCCTTGTCCGGATCAATGGCTATCGGTCACGTTCGCTATTCCACGACCGGTGGCAGTTGCATCGAAAATGTCCAGCCCTTCCTTTTCCGTCACGAGACAGGCGATTTCGCCTTGGCCCACAATGGAAATATCGTCAACTCCACCTTGCTTAGGCATTATCTGGAGCGTCGGGGGAGTCTCTTCCAGTCTTCTTCGGACAGTGAGATTCTGGCCCACCTCATCCGCAAGGAAGACAACGATCCGCACCGTCCCCGTATCGACGCCATCAAGGAGGCGTTGAATATGATTGACGGCGCTTTCGCTTTCCTGATTATGACGCGCAACCGCATCTATGCCTGCCGGGACAAGCACGGCTTGCGCCCCTTGTCCATCGGCCGGCTGGGAGAGGGTTATGTTATCAGCAGCGAGACCTGTGCGATGGATGCGCTGGGGGCCACTTTTGTCCGGGAGGTGAATCCCGGTGAAATCGTCACCATTGATTATCACGGCTTGCGTTGCAGTCCTTATTCGGAATACAGCCACCATTTCCTCTGCGCGATGGAGTACATTTATTTCTCCCGTCCGGACAGCGATTTGGAGGGGCGCAATGTGCATGGTTTCCGCAAAGAGTCGGGCCGGCTGCTCTACGAAGAGGCACCTTGCGAAGCGGATATCGTCGTGGGTGTGCCCGATTCGAGCTTGAGTGCGGCGATGGGCTATTCGGAGGCGAGCGGCATCCCTTATGAAATGGGACTTATTAAAAATAAATATGTAGGGCGCACCTTTATCCAGCCTTCCCAGGCTTTGCGGGAGAAGGGCGTACGGATGAAGTTGGCGGCGGTGGGGTCCATCGTCCGCCACAAACGCGTGGCGCTCATCGACGACTCCATCGTCCGGGGGACGACTTCGCGGCGCATTGTCCGGATGTTGCGGGAAGCGGGGGCGGATGAGGTACACTTGCGCATAGCCAGCCCGCAGATTACCAGCCCGTGCTTCTATGGCGTGGATATGTCCACCTACGATGAGTTGCTTTGCGCCCACCACCAAGACCTGTCCGTCATCAGCGAGAAACTGGGTGCCGATTCGGTCGCCTTCCTTTCGGAAGAGGCCCTGTTCAAGGCCGGCCGTCGTAGCGAACTCTGCCTGGCCTGCTTCAATGGGCGCTATCCCACCAGCGTCTACCAACGCATTGAGGATGCCAACAAGGACCTGCGCTGAGGCGCTGCTGAAATTTTAAAGGTTGCTGAAAATTGTACGCAAAAAAGTGCAATAAAATTTGCAAATCAAAAAAAACTTCGTACCTTTGCATCCGCTTTCCTCAAGAAAGCAGAGTTCTTTAGAAGACTGCGGAATGTTTGTGCAAGCCGAGCGGAGAGAAATTTATTTCTATCCCGAGGCGCAGCCAAACATAGCGCAAATTTCGAAGAAATTTGCGGAAATAGCTCAGTTGGTAGAGCACGACCTTGCCAAGGTCGGGGTCGCGAGTTCGAGTCTCGTTTTCCGCTCAAAAAGCACTTCAGCTTTGCTGGGGTGCTTTTTTCGCGAAAAACGCTTGGCTCCGTCAAGTTTTTCTTTTAACCCCTGTCCTTCGGACATCCCCTGTTAGGGGAATACCGCCTTCGCTGCGCTTTCGGCGGGCGACTTCGTGGCTCAATTTTCTGCGAAAATCTCGCACACTGCGTCGCGACGCCTGATGGCGTCTTATTATCTTATTATTTTGCCTTTGCAGTGTGTTCTATAGCCGATTTTGCTTTTTGGAAGAAGAATTGAAAAGCATACAAAAGCACTAAATTTTACACCTGTATTTCTTATTCTACACCTATTTTACACCTCAACGCCAGCACGCTCGGGCCTATTGCCCCCGAAAGGGTGCTCACTCCGTGAAAAAATGTCGTGCAAGCCGAGTGAAAAACAAGTTTACTTGCTTTTCCGAGGCGCAGCCGACATTGTCGCGAAGCGAAAACATCCGTTCGCGCTTCCTTCCGGTAGCTTTTTCGGCCCGAGCATCCACCACAACGAGTTCGTCAGACTAAGGCCAATTTTATGCGATGATGTGCACGAAAACGGTCGCAAGGTGGGTGTTTTTGATGCCTCGGCGACCGATTTCGTGCATTTTTCAGGTCATTTTGACATGACTTATTTTTTGCTAAATCGTCGAAAAAATTTGAGATTTAGCAAAAAATGTTTGTCTTGCTCCAGCAAAAAGATATGCGCGAGGCGTTCAACTAAACTTTTTTATGCTTTACCCCCAGTCCTTTGGACATCCGGAAAATTTTTGGCGAAGTGGATTGGATTTTGTACCTTTGCCCAGTATGGATAGGAAAGTTTCATATATCGTTGCCATTATCAGTGACTTTGCAGAGCGGTATGGGTTAACCACACCCCAGGCATATCGCTATCTTGCCCTCTACAAGGGGATTGACTTTCTGGATGAATTCTACGATGTGGAACATACTCTATCCTTTGACGATGTCGTAAAGGATGTGGCGCTTCTATGCCACAACAATGGAGGAGCATTGTCATGATTCTTTATCACGGCTCCAATGTAGACATTGAGTCCATTGACCTCTCACGTTCCAGCGTAGGGAAGGATTTCGGCTGCGGATTCTACCTGACTGCCAACAAGCAGCAGGCAGAACGGATGGGAAACAGAAGAGCTAGGCTGTATGGCGGGGAAATGGTCGTATCTTCGTATGAGTTTGACGAGAAAGCGGCTCGTGAGGCCGGTATGCGCATCAAGGATTTCGAGGCATATTCTAAAGAGTGGGCTGATTTCGTCCTTGCAAACCGAAGGAACGACACCCGGACGCAAATTCACGATTTCGATATCGTCCATGGCCCCATTGCCAATGACGATGTGGGCTACCAAATCCGCCGGCTGCTGGCTGGAATAATTACTATTGAAACTTTCCTAGAAGAGCTGAAGTACAAGGAGGGCATCACTTATCAATATTTCTTTGCAACGGAGAGGTCCGTCCAATTCCTGAAGAAACTATGAGCAAGGAGCAGTTCATGATTGAGGAACTGGTCAAGGACCTTGTCCTCAAATTGATGGAAGACCGCAAGATTACAATGGCGGAGGCATTAGGGATAGTCTACAACTCAGACACCTACGAAAAAATACTGGACCTGGAAACGGGGCTTTTCTCACAGAGCACCGCGTATGTTTATGAGATTCTTGCCCGAGAACTGACAGAAGGACGAATTATCCCTTAACTCAATAGAAATCACATGAAACGATTTCTCGCAATATTCATCAGCACATTTCTTACCATTGCCGCTTTCTGCCAGCAAATCTCATTTACAGCCTTTGATACCAACGGTCCTAAGGGAGAATGCCTGTTTGAAGAGGATGAGAATGGGGAAATTGTGTATAGCGGAGTTGTAGAAACGCCCTTTTCATCCGAAACGCTGTTCGGTCTCGCACGGGAGTTTCTCTATCTCGTTGAGAAGAAATATAAAGCTGATATCTCTGACCGCTTTGAAGGCATAACCAAGGTTGCTTGCGATATTGAGTTGCCAGTCGGCGTTAAGTTTATTAATGCATCTTGGGCTGGCATCATAAAAAAACCGAAAGCAACGGTCAAATTTAATATGGTTATTGATATTCGTCCCGGAAGATATCGCTATACGCTGAGCAATTTTTGGACAGACCGCTGGCGCATCAGGGGTGAAGGCAAGGACAATGGTCCGTCCAACATGATTCATTGGCAGCGGGTTAACAGCTTGAACAAGGAACTTAAACGCTCGCCAAAGAAAGAAAACTCTAGATACAAGCTCATGATTGAGACTGAGGAAGAATCATACAAGTCGGAGTACGCAACCGTAATGGATTTCATTGAAGACCTGAAGACCTTTGCTGTCGTTGGCGATGATTTTTATATTCAGGAACAGAAAAGGGACTGACGTCAATGTTTTGCACAAAAGATGAAGGCCAATAGATAGTATTTTTCGGGCGTAAACCAGCGAAAACTCGATTATTTTTACACATTCCGCTAATTTACGCACGAAATTGTAGCTTGTTGGCAGAGAAGAAGCAGCAATAAAGCGCATTCGAAAGCATTTATTTTTACACCTATTTTACACCAAACTTGAAAATTGAAATTTTAATATATTTATAATCAGACAAATAGAAAAAGTGTTCAAGTCTCGTTTTCCGCTCAAAAAGCACTTCAGCTTTGCTGGGGTGCTTTTTTCGCGAAAAACGCTTGGCTCCGTCAAGTTTTTTTGAAAAATTATTCCGCCATGAGCGATGGTTTTTGCGTCTTCGTGGCGGATTAATTTGTGCTTATAAAGGTCAATTTTTATTGGTTGTTTGATGAAAAAGAACTACATTTGAACGAAATGAACATGTATTAATGCGATATGAATTCTTCAAAATTGAAATACTTAGGTGTTTTCGGTGCTATTGGCTTGACCCTGACATCTGAATCCTTGGCTGCCAAGCAGCCGAATATCTTGCTGATAATGACTGATCAGCAAAGCGGACAAGCCTTGAGTTGTAGTGGGGCACAATGGGTTGACACGCCGGCGATGGATCGTCTGGCAAGACATGGGATTCGTTTTGAAAACGCTTATTGCACGTCTCCGCTCAGCGGCCCGTCGAGAAGCGCGCTTTTTACGGGGGCCTTCCCCGACAAAGCCGGGCTTATCAGAAACGGCACACCGCTTCCGGACTCGCTTTCGAGACGTACGCTCGGTAATCTTCTTTCTGAAGCCGGTTATGACTGCCTTTATGCAGGGAAATGGCATGCCCATGAACTTTCTATGCCTGAAGACGGACGTTACGGATTTCGTTGTATATATGGGTTTAAGGATGAGGGACTTGCCGAGGCGGTAGTGAAAGAACTTCGTAAAAAACGAAAAGCCCCGTTTTTTATGGTTGCTTCGTTTAATAATCCGCACAATATCTGCGAGTTTGCTCGCGAACAAGACCTTCCTGAAGGGAATCTTCCTCCCGCTGACACCAGCGCGTTTCCGCCTCTTCCCGAGAACTTCGAGCCCAATGCCGATGATGCGGATGTGCTGACAATGGAAAAGCAGCAGAATTATTCCTTGTATCCGACTGTCCGATATGACGAGATGCAGTGGAGGCGTTACCGTTGGGCATATGCAAGGCTGGTTGAGAAGGTCGATGCGGAAATTGGAAAGATTGTAGATGAACTGGACCGGACTGATGCATGGCAGAATACGATCGTTATCTTTACCAGCGACCATGGTGATGGCATTGGGGCGCATCGATGGAACCAGAAATCGGCCCTTTATGAGGAAATTGTGAATATTCCGCTCTCGGTCAGTGTCCCGGGCATCAAGCCTGGCAAGCGTAATCAATTGGTATCCAATGGCGTAGACTTGTTTGCCAGCATTTGTGACTGGGCGCTCGGACATCAGGCCGGACAGGGGCAGTCTATTCGTCCTGTGATTGAACAGGATTCAGATGGACAGGAATATGTCGTTACAGAGACTGCTTTTGACAGAGGAACGACCAGAGGATGGATGTTGCGGACGAAGGAGTATAAATATGTTGTCTACGACAAGGGACCTTTTAGGGAACAACTGTTCCATATCGAGTCAGACCGTGGAGAGCAGCATAATCTCTCCTCTTTATCTGAATATCAGGAGGTGCTTGCCCAGCATCGCCGGTATCTGTCTTCGTGGAAGGAAAAGATGGGCGTTAAATAGCCGATGAGAGCCTTTAATCTGCTTGTCAAGCCCAACGGAGCCTCCTGCAATCTCCGGTGCAGGTACTGCTATTATCTTGATAAGTCAAAACTATATCCTGGCGTTAATGCCAGGATGGACAAGGCTATCCTGGAAGAAGTAGTAAAGCAGTTCATTCAGGGAAATGAAGCTCCGGAGGTTTTCTTTTACTGGCACGGCGGAGAACCACTTCTATGCGGAATGCATTTTTATCGGGCGGCTGTCGAACTGCAGCAAAAATATGCTGATGGAAAGATTGTCAATAATGTACTGCAAACCAATGGAACCCTGCTGAATGCGCAGTGGTGCGATTTCTTTGCGAAGGAGAACTTTTGGGTTGGAATCTCCCTTGACGGCCCTCCTGAAATTCATGACAGATTCAGGCTTGATGTCGGTGCGCGTCCCAGTTTTAACCGCGTGATGACAGGGTTGCAGTTGCTCCGTGATCACGGGGTTGAATTCAATGTGCTCACTACTGTCAACAAAGCATCTGAGGGAAATGGAGAACGGGTTTATCGTTTTCTTAAATCTGTGGGATGTAAGTATATTCAGTTGATTCCCGTCGCGGATGGAACGCCCGAATCCGTATCCCCCGTTGAATATGGCCGCTTTCTATGTAATGTGTTCGACTGCTGGAAAAATGATGGTGACGTAGGACGTTATTATGTGGATGCCATCGATTGTGCTTTAGCGGCCTGGTGCGGTTCTCAACCAGGTTCTTGCGTTTTTTCTCCCAGTTGTGGCACAAACCCTGTGGTTGAGTTCAACGGAGATGTCTATTCTTGTGACCATTTTGTCAAACCGGCATTTTTTCTTGGAAATATCTCCTCGCAGAGCCTCGTGTCAATGATGGATTCTATTCAGCAGTATAGTTTTGGCCAGAATAAACGCGTAAGCTTGCCCCGGAAGTGTTTCAGTTGCCAGTTTTTGTTTGCCTGTAACGGAGGGTGCCCCAGATATCGCCAGACGCTTTGCGAGGGCTATCAATTATTCTATGCCCACATTAAACCCGATATGGATAAAATGCGGGATGTTTTAAAGCGCATTTGACTTTCCGAACTCTTTGGGCGGGCAACCTGTATGTTTTTTAAAACTCGTTGCGAAGTACGCAGGTGATGAAAAACCGACCATGGTACTGATTTCTGAAACGGTATAGCGGCCTTCAAGAAGGAGGGACGACGCTTTGTCAAAGCGGATTTCCCGTATAAAATCAGCCACGGTACCTCCGGTGGTTTCCTGTATCCGGGTGTATAGTTTGGAACGGCTCATGTACATTTGGCGGGCAAACTCGTCTGAAGAGAAGGCTTCATTGTCAATATTGTTCTCTACCACCTGCCTCGCCCGGTGGAGAAACTCTTCGTCTGCTGAAACTTCTCCGTTTGAAACGTTCGGGGAATGTCCGGAAAGCAGGCTTCTGGTTTTGTCGAGGTTCTCTTCCAGAAGTCGTATTTCCGTTTTTTGCGTGTGAATTTCTATCTTGGCGCGCAACAGGGCGACAACGAGGTTCGCAATAAATGCCAAGGCGGCGACGGACATAATAATCAGCAGGGCGCGAAACAACCAGCTCTGCCACCAGCGCGGAAGTACACGGATGGCCATGGATACATTCCCGTCGCATATAACTCCTTCGTTATTCTCGCTGCGGAGCAGCAGCGTGTAATTTCCCGGGGGCAGGTTCGTGAATGTTTCCTGATAGTTTGCGGTTCTGTGCCATTTATCGTCCAGTCCATCCAAACGATAGTAAAACATGTCTTCGCCAAAGGACAGCGGATTGACGACTGACCAATGGATGACAAGCGGACCTTTATTGGATGATACACTTATTGAGACGCAGGCTCCCGATTCGTCGCGTTTCAATTCTCCGGAGCTTCTCGTGTCGATCTCTGCTCCGGAAATGAAGGGTAGGGGAGAATAGGGATTGGAATACATGTCGTCAGGGTCAAAGCGGGTCAGTCCGGCCAATCCTCCGAAATAAATCACTCCGTCAGAGGCGGCGCAAACAGCGCCGTCAACAAATTCGTTCTCAGTCGGCCTGTTGACAACCGTCACGGCCCTGGTCTCCGGTTTGAGACGGCATATTTTCCTGCCAGAACAAAACCATAAAGAGCCATCTCCACTGAGCACTGAACGCACATTATTGTCGGGAAGTCCGTCTTCCAGCGTATAGAGGCGGGGTTTGGTTATTCCGGAATATTCTACCAATCCTTTGGATGAAGCAATCCATATTCTTTCGTCGCTATCCTGGATGATCTGATTTACATGAAAACCGGCTGCCCCTACTGACGGGAATAATTCTGCCTGCGTGCGGACGCTTCCGTCGGGAGAAAGCCTGTAAAAACCTTCGTCAGTTCCAATCCATAGTCTTTCACTGCGGTCCTTGAATAAAACGGTAATCAGTCTTTTTCCTAATTCCGGTACTTGGGTAACTGCCGGATGGGAAGATATTTTTCCACTTCTGACGTCGAAAAGAAACAACCCTTCCAGTGAGCCCACGATCCATTGTCCGTCAGTCATTTCCAATAGGGAATAACATCCGTTCTTTATGGGTGCATGTTCATTGATGGCAAATCCGCGGACCTGGAGACGACGGGGATCAAGCCTCATGATTCCGCCCATGTGCATGCCAATGTAGAGACAGTCGTCGCTGCCTGGAACTATGCATTTTACGTTTCCGCTTACAAGCGGAATGTCAGGATGATGTATGCTCCCATCCTGTGAAGAATAAATGAAAAGTCCGTCGTCATTTGTCCCCACCCAGATGTCGCAACTCGACGGGTCAGGGCACAAGCAGCTGACAAAACCATAGATTCCTTTTTGAGAAAGGGTTATTTCCCGTATCTGCTCATTCTGTTTGTTCCAATAATTCACTCCGCCGAACCATGTGCCTATCCAAATCCCGTTCTGTGCGTCTGAATAAATGGCCCTTACGCTGTCGTGACTGAGCGAAAACGAATTACTGTCATGCCGGCACACTTTGAAAGTTCCTTCAAGATCATCGTAGACCGCAAGTCCTTCATATGTGCCCACCCACAGACGGCCGTTTTTGTCAGTATGCAGAATGCGGACATAATCTGACGGCAGTGTTGATAAGCCGGAAAAGTGGCGAACAACATGAAAATGTGAGTCTGTGCGGTACAGACCGTCTCCATAGGTCCCGATCCACCATCCGCCGTCCTGGGCAGGGGCAATAGCAGGTATGTCTTTTTCGCTGAAACCCGGAACAGGGCTGACGGTTCCAGATTGCAGAAGGAATAGTCCGGCGTCAGACCCAATCAGAAGCATGCCCTCAGTAGAATATGTGCTGCGCACAGCGGCTTCAGTCCCGAGAGAAATTTGCTCAAAGCGTTGTTCGGCAATGTGAAACAGTAGAAGCCCATGGTCGGTAGAGAGTGCAAGTCCGTCGCCATACGCGGAAATGTGATTCACGCTGCCGTGAGATTGATCTCCGAAATTATCAAAAGATTCCTTTTGCGCGTCAAAACGGGAAAGACCGGAAGCCGTGCCTACCCATATTTGGCCGTAGGTATCGGTGTAAAGGGCTCTGACTAATCCGCTGGAGAGGGATGTCGGATTGGTGAAATCTGTTTTGTAGATCTTGACATCCCTGCCGTTATAAACATTAAGCCCATCTTGTGTGCCAAACCATAAGTTCCCCAGCCGATCCTGTGTGATAGAAAGGACTGAGCTCTGCGAGAGACCTTGTGAAATCCCTATGTGGCGGAAGGTCGTCGGGGATGCCGCGCCTGATGGAATGCTCGAAATTGCGATAAATAGCGAGAGTGCAAGAAGCAACGATCTGCGATGACATAAAATAGACATATATTTGTGTTTTTTGGACAAAAATAGTATAAAATTGGAAAAATTCAAAATCGTATACACGAAATCAAAACTATTTCAAACGCGAATTGATAATTATATTTCTATAAAGTGCGATATTTGCAATGTGATGAATCGTATGAAAATCATAACGTTGGAGTATGCCCTGGCCGGAGCAATCATTCTTTGTTCTGTTGCGAGTTTTGACTCGTTGGCATCTTCCTTTCAGCAAGAAGAAAGCAAGCCTTCCTTGACTCCTGTCAAAATTCCTGAACCGCCGAAAGACCATCCCAGACTTTATCTCCAGCAGGATGATATTCCCGGCCTGAAAGCCAGGATTGAAAGTCCTGATGGCCAGAAAATAATCAGGGCGATGAAGAAGGCTGCCGTCCCGCGTACTCCCGAGGAAGAGGCAAAAGAGGACAAAAGCGGATACCGCTATTATATGCGTATGCGCGGGCTGACCTCGCAGGCGCAGTTGGATGCGATTGATTATCTTGTCTACGATGATCGGACGGCCGGGCGCCGGGCCATCGAGGGAATGCTGGATTCGCTCAAGCGCACCCACTACGGAACGCGTCACGACATGTCCCGCGCCAGTGGTCTTATGCTGATGGTAGGCGGTCTGGTATATGACTGGTGTTATCCGCTTCTTACCCAAAATGAGAAAAAGGAATTCTGCGATGAATTTGTCCGCATTGCCGGGACGATGGAATGTCGCTATCCACCTCTCCGGAACGAATACATGGCCGGGCACGGTTCTGAATGGATGATTCTCCGGGACATGCTTTCTGCCGGCATTGCTGTTTATGATGAATACCCGGACATGTTCAATTACGTCAGGGAAACGCTTGAAGAAGAATACATTCCCATCCGGAATTATATTTACAAGGGACGGAATTACCATCAGGGAACCAATTATGGCAATGTGCGACTGACCTGTGATTTTCTCTCCATGTGGATCCTGGACCGTATGGGCGCGAGGAATCTTTATACGCCGGACATGAAGTATGTCATGTATGATTATATCTACCGTCGGAGACCGGACGGAATGGTCCTTCCCGCAGGAGATGTCAATCACAACCGTTCTTATAAGGACGTATATCCCATACCGATGATGCTGGCTTCATCCTACTTCAAGGATCCCTACCTTGCAGGAGAATGGGAACTGAAGCCGTCCGTCGAGCCGCACTGCCTTATTTTCAACCTTCTCTGGCGAGATTTCTCGCTTCAAGGGCGTTCGCCGGAAGGACTCCCGCTGACCAGTTACAGTCCTTCCCCCTTCGGCTGGATGATAGCCCGCACAGGTTGGGGGGACGACAGCGTTATTGCGGAAATGAAGGTGAACGAACAGTTTTTCGGCAACCATCAGCACCAAGACGGAGGATCCTTCCAGATTTACTACAAAGGGCCGCTTGCCATAGATTCCGGTATATACCAGAGCATGCAAGGAGGATATAATTCCCCGAACAACAAGAATTACACGAAACGCACCATAGCGCACAATTCGCTGCTGATTTATGACCCGGAGGAAGTGTTCGAATGCTGGCATTACGGAGGCGAAGACCATACGAAAACGGCGGCCAATGACGGAGGACAGCGCTTGAACGGAGCCGGGTGGAACACGTGCCGCACATTCGAGGACCTGATCAGTGACGAGTATACCGTCGGAAAGACCTTGGCCCATACATTCGGCCCGTCTGAGAAGCGGCCCGTTTTCAGCTACCTCAAAGGGGATATTACCATGGCTTACAGCAAGAAAGTCAAGGATGTGAGGCGTTCTTTCGTATTCTTCAATCTGAAGGATAAGACTGTTCCGGCGGCGATGATTGTTTATGACCATGTTGAATCATCCAATCCGTCTTTCAAAAAGACATGGCTTTTCCATAGCATAGAGGAACCGGAAATAGACGACCTTGGCTTCTGTGTACGACGTACGGCCAACGGGGATAGCGGCATGCTGCGTTGCGAGAGCCTTTTGCCTAAAGGACGTGTTGTAGGTAAAATCGGCGGTCCCGGCAGGGAGTTCATGGTAGACGGCGTCAATTACCCGGCCGATCCGCAGCCTCACCGTCCCGACGTGGCGGGAGAAAGAGGGGCCTGGCGGGTAGAAGTGTCTCCCGGCTCGGAATCGGCAGAAGACTGTTTCCTGCATGTGATGCAGGTCGCTGACAATACATGCACTTCTTTCAGGGAAGTGTTTGAAATCGATGGCAAGAATGTATCAGGAGCCATTGTGGCGGGGCATGGCGCGCTGTTCCATAAGCAGTCGGGCACTCTTAAAGACAGTTTCAGTTTTATGCTCCCATACGGATGCGAACTTTTGGTTACTGACTTGGAGCCGGGGAAGTGGACGGTCAGTCGGGATGGCAAAACGGTTCAAAAAAATGCAAAAATTGAAGCCGGCAACGGAACGCTTTGGCTGCGCGCCGATGCCGGAACATATACTTTTACCAGAAAATGAGACGTTATTTATTAATAGGTTTGGCGATGTGCGGAGCGCTCGCCTGCACCTCGCAAAAAAATGAAGCTCCGGATATTGCCGGAGCCCTCGAGACCGCAACCATCCAGTTGAAGGCCGCTGCAGCGGCATGGTGGGATTCGGACACGTTCCCCCGCTCTTACGGAGATGGAAAATATCTGGAAATGACGATGGATGACTGGACCAGCGGCTTTTACCCGGGGAGTCTTTGGCTGGATAGGAAAATGACAGGTGATGAGGTTTTGGACTCCCTTGCCCGGCACTATACGGCCAAACTGGCTGCCGTCCCGGCCATGAAGCATACGCACGATCTGGGCTTTATGGTCATGCCGAGTTTCGCCCTGGAATATGCGGTTACCGGTGATGCAATGGCCAAGGAGGCGGTCATAGAGGCCGCTCATAGCCTTGCGGGGCGGTTCAATGACTCAATCGGACTCATCCGCTCTTGGGACTTCGGCAAGTGGAATTATCCTGTCATCATAGACAATATGATGAATCTTGAGTTGCTGTTTACAGCTGCTGACTGGACTGGAGAGAAGCGTCTTCGTGAGATTGCCATGAGTCATGCTGACCGAACGATGGAGAATCATTTCCGTGAAGACTACAGTTCCTGGCATGTTGTCAGTTACAATGACGACGGAACTGTTGAAAGCAAGACCACATGGCAAGGTTTTTCGGACGATTCGCGTTGGGCTCGCGGACAGGCATGGGGCTTGTACGGATATACTGTCTGCTACCGTTTTACCGGCGAGCGGCGCTATCTGGAGCAGGCCAATAAAATTGCCGGGCTGATTATCGGGCTTCCCGATATGCCGGAGGATAAAATACCGTACTGGGACTATGATGCTCCCGGAAAACCCGATGCTCCAAGGGACGCCTCCGCCGCTGCTGTTACGGCATCGGCACTCCTTGAACTTCAAGGGATGGTGGAACCATCGCTCGGGGCCGGATACCGCTCCTATGCGGAAGATATCCTGCGTTCGCTATGTTCAGAACAATATCTGGCGTCACCGGGCACTAACGGAGACTTCATCTTGAAGCATTCTACCGGTGCCGCCCCTTTCAACAGCGAAATAGACGATGCAATCTGCTACGCTGACTATTATTTTCTTGAAGCGATTCAAAGGTACAGATCCCTATGAGATACATCCGATACATCCTTCTGCTTGCGCTGGTTTCGTGTACGGCCAATAATGCTCTCACGGATACTTCATTTGCGCTTTACTACAACGGGGTGAGCGGAATTAGCCCCGGCACGGTTGTCAACCTCACACCCTCGTATCACGGTGATGCCCCCACGGACTTCGAGATAGTCGGAGCGCGCTTTGAGGGTCAGGTGTTCGTAACTGACTGCTTCACCGTGGACACGGCGACGGGAGTTTTCCGGATTGTCAATTCTGAAACGCTGGCTACAGGGCGCTATGCCGTGGACATCGCTTGCACCTCGGCCGGAAAGAGGCATGTTTTTGAAAACGCCATCGAGATTCATCTTATGAAACCGCTTCCCGACCACATCAAGGTCGAGCCCTCCAGGATGAGCATCCCTTTGTCCGATATCTTGGGCGGAGAGGCGGAATTGCCCAAAGCCCGTATCGAAAGCGACGGAAGCGACCATGTAGTCATCAAGCAATTCAGCATAGAGAATATAAGGCGCGACGGCGCGCTTGTCAATGAGTGCAAAGACTGGTTCTCCCTGTCGCAGGAGGGAGTGTTTTCAGTCGTTCCCGGCAATGCGGCTTTTATCCCGGGGACCTATTCATTTGATTTCCGATTGGTGACCTATATTGTGGGGAAGGATGACGACGCCGGGATTTTTGCCGACGCTCTGACTGTGGATGTCACATCGGCCCCACTTGCCCTGTCATATCCCGTCGCCTCCGCCCGGGTAGAACGCGGATACGCTGCAACTTCCCCCGAACCTCAGTTGACAGGGTCACTCCGTGGCCTGCGCTACGCCATCAAGGAAGTGCTTCCCTCCAATAAGCCAGGCATCAGCATCAACGAGACGAGCGGAGTCCTATCTTTCCCGGCAACAGACGCTGTAAGCGCCGGAGAGGATTATATGGTAAGCCTAACCGTATCCAACGAGTGGGGAAGTAACGATTTCGAAAATGTATTCAATTTCAGCGTCATTGATTATATCCATCCTGTCACCATACTCTCTTACGCGGATATGGATGAGATTATTTCCGGGCTTGCATTCAGCCATCCTGTACTCCAGAGTGACGGAGACGACGTGGAATTTGCTTTTGACAGTCTTCCAGAAGGGCTGTACGGCTTGCAAATCAACAGTTCTACCGGTACCGTTTCCTGCGCCGCCGGAGTGGAACTGGTTCCCGGAGCCTATGATGTCAAGGTCAAGGCAAGCAATGTAAAATCGTCCGTTACTGCCAGTTTTGCCCTGAACGTGACGGCCAATCCTTATCGCTTCACCTATGTAAGGTGGGGCAACAATATGGGACTGACTCCCGTCGAGGAGTATGGCAACCAATTCAGGCTGACAAGCGGAACAATCAAAGTTCCCATCTTCGAAAGCGATATTCCTGCCGGACAGCCGGTCAAGTTCACCATCAAGAACTGTACCGACAACTCGCAGATGAGTACAGGCGCAGCAATCGATGCTGCGACTGGGGAACTTACGCTCACTTACAAGGGAGACCAGACGGCGGACCGCTCTGCCCGCACCCATGCGTCAATCATTACGGTGACGGTCGGAGGCAATTCCGAGGCTGCTGTGACAAGGAAATTCCCGTTGTTCATTTCCCATGACGGGTTCATCAAGGGCTACAAAATCACTTACACGCCTTTTGCCTTCCGCGTCAATCCCCGTACCGGAGGCCGTTCGGTCACGCCCGTAGTCACCAGGGAGGACGGGCAGCCCGTGAATGGTTTCACGCTGTCCTATCGCAGAAATGTCTTCTTCTACAATGTCGGCGGCCCTGCAGAACACATGGACGGACGTGCCCAGGACGGAACAGACAGGTTTATGTACGGTGTTTGGAACAAGTATTACAGCGCGAGGAATCTTGCTGTCAACAGTCAGTCATGCGCTCCGGTTTCATGGTACGCTGACCGCAATGGGGAGAAAGGATGGCTTCCTTACTGTGCCTGCTATAACGACCCCGCTGACTTGAGTCTCGTGGTCAATCCTGACAAGTTCTCTGACGAGAACGGCTATGCGTCAGGATTTGTTTCGGGCCAGATGCAGTTCAACTACAACAACACAGATCCTGTCAATACCGGCGGCTCCGAGTGTTATCCGATTATCATCTGGCTGGATCCCAGTTATAATAAATAGAAGGCCATGAACGGAAAATCGATAAAACAAATGGCAGCCTTGGCAGCTGCGCTTCTGCTCAGCATTTCAGCATTTGCCCAGAACAAGACCCTCAAGGGAACGGTCACCGACTCTGCAGGCGAGCCGCTTATCGGTGTCGGCGTGCAGGTTGACGGGACTGTCAAAGGCACCACCACGGATGAAAAAGGCTCTTATGTAATTCAGGTTTCCGATAAAGACCGGCTGGTATTCACCTCGATTGGATTCAAAACCGTCAACGTTGCCGTCGAAGGTAAAAGTGTATTGGATGTTGCGATGGCTCAAGACGAGAAAATACTCGAAGAGGCTGTGGTTATCGGTTATGGCACGATGAAGCGCAGCGACCTTACCGGATCTGTCTCGTCTGTCGGTGCCAAGGAAATTGCCGACTATAAGTCCGGCACTGTGATCGAGGCCATGGGAGGCAAGGTAGCCGGTGTGAACGTGACGTCGACAGATGGTACTCCCGGTGCCGGATATGACATTAAAATCAGGGGAGTCGGTACGGTCAACGGGGATAGCACTCCGCTCTATATCGTGGATGGCTTCGAGACGGACAATATCGATTACCTTGCGAATCAAGATATCAAGTCCATCGAAATTCTCAAGGATGCCTCCGCATCAGCCATCTATGGCTCCCGGGCGGCCAACGGTGTCGTGCTCGTCACGACGAAATCCGGCCGCGAGGGGCGTCCGCAGATTTCCTACAACGGCTCTGCCAGTTACAGTATGCTTGCGGACAAGATGGAGGTTCTTAGCCCGTACGAGTTCGTTCAGTTGCAGCTGGAACTCAATCCTTCCCGTTATGCTTCCCGTTATTTTCAGACAGGGAACGACCCGGAAGGCAACCCTTACCGTTACCAATCCCTCGAAGACTATAAAAATGTCAAAGGCATCGACTGGCAAAACGAACTCTTTCGTCCCACCTGGTCCCAGAATCACGACGTGAGCATCTCCGGCGGCGGCAAGACCAACACCTATCTGGCTTCCTACTCGCATTATGACAACCAGGGCATCTTCGTCGGCAGTTCGTTCAAGAAGAATTCCGCCCGGGTAAAGTTTTTTCAGAAAATCTTCGACTGGCTCAGTTTCAACGGCGCCGTCAATTATACCAATACCGTCCAGACCGGCATCGGTACAAGTGGTGGAACGCTGTCGGCCATTCTTCAGTCCCGGCCTACGGGAGGCCTTTTCGTCTCTGACAGTGAGCTGCGCAATAATTCCGTAGACCCCATCTTCGAACAGCTGGGACTCGCGCATTCCAACTATTTCAACCCCCTGATCAATGCTGAAACGGTTCAGCAGAAGTCCACAATCGATCAGTGGATTGCCAATGGGGGGCTGACCGTGGTCTTCCTCAAGCATTTTACTTTCAAGAGCAATTTTGCGTGGAACCAGTCTTTCCGGCGCAACGATGTCTTCTACGGAAAGGGCAGCTCCCAGGCCGCCCGCACTTCCGGCCCCTACGGAAATTCCCGTACGCAGAAAAGCATTCGCTGGAGCAATTCCAATACGCTCAATTACAAAAATACCTTTGCAAAGGTTCACAAACTGGATGCGATGATCGGCCACGAGACCACCTACGAATCGTTGGAATTCCTCGACGGCGAGGCGTACGACTTTCCGCTCGATGCTTTCGGGACTGACAACCTCGGGCTGGGAGCAACTCCCAGTTCCGTCAATAGCGGCAAAAGCGACCGTCGGAAACTTTCTTTCTTCGCAAGGGCCTTCTACAGTTATGCGGATTGCTATATGATTACAGCCACCGTACGTGCAGATGCATCCACGGTCTTCGCAGAGAAGAACAAATGGGGCTTCTTCCCCTCTTTCGCGGCGGCTTGGACCCTTTCCAATGAAAGTTGGATGCGGGGAGCCCGCGCCATTGACAACTTGAAACTTCGTGCCGGATGGGGTATCGTGGGCAATGACCGCATCAGCAGTTATCTTTCACTTGACCTTCTTGCCTCCACCCGTTACGGACAGGATGGGAAACAGGTTACTGTGCTCTATCCCAGCCAGTTGCCCAATAAGAATTTGAAATGGGAGGGCTCTATGACGACCAATGTCGGCGTGGATTTGAGTATGTTTAAAAACCGGCTTTCTTTGACCGTTGACGCTTTCCTGAAGGACTCGAAAGACCTGTTGCTCGCCCAGAGCCTTCCGCTCGTGACCGGATTTGAATCTCAGTGGCAGAATGTTGGTAAAATCCGCAATATGGGTATAGAAATTACTTTGAATACCATCAATATCAACAAGCGTCACTTCAGTTGGACAACGGATTTCAACATTTCTTTTATCCGCAACAAACTGCTTTCGCTCGCCGACGATTCTGATTACCTGCTGGCCCGCTCCGGGTTTAACTCCAATTTTAGTAGTTACGACTACATAGCACAGGTGGGCGGCGCCATCGGATCGATGTATGGTTATGTCTTCGACGGTGTGTACCAGATGTCAGATTTCAATACTGGACCTGATGGCACGCTGACGCTGAAAGACGGGGTTGTAGATATCAGCGGGCACGCCGGGGTTCCGGTAACGCCCGGCTTCATCAAATACAAGGACATCAATCAGGACGGGGTAATCACGCCCGAAGACAGGACGATTATCGGCAATGGTCAGCCGGACTGGTTCGGCGGACTTACCAACACCTTCACATTCTATGGGGTTGACATTTCCTTCATGTTACAATACAGCGTCGGTGCCGAAGTCTACAACGCCCAGCGCATGTGGAATACGCAGTCCAAACTGGAGAATGTAAACCTCTTGAGAGAGGTTGTCGACCGCTGGACCACCACGAATGCCTCCAACAAGGTTCCTTCGGCCACCGGATATGTTTCATACGATGTCAACTCCCGTTATATCGAGGATGGTTCGTTCCTGCGTCTCAAGAACGTGACGATCGGCTACACCCTTCCGCAGCGGATTACGCGCAAAGCCTTCATTTCCCACCTGCGGGTATATGTTACGGGTCAGAACCTTTTCTGCCTGACCCGTTACAGTGGATTTGATCCGGAAGTCAATATGCGCAGCAGCACTTTGATGCCGGCCTTTGATTTCGGTTCCTATCCCAAAGCCTGTGTCATAACTGCCGGGGCGGAAATCAAATTTTGAGTGCCATGAAAAAATTTGCCATATTGTTTTTGATCGCCCTTACGGCTTGCTCGCTCAAGGAGCAGAGCTATACTTCCGTTGACAGCGAAAACTATCTGAATAACGCAGATGAGGCCGAAACGCTCCTGCTGGGTGTCTACCAGGCCATGTGCACCGACGGCATATACCGTTTCAACTTGTCGGTACTCCTGACTCTTCCAACCGATGAAGCCAGGGTCGAGGGCAGCACGCTCGTCGGTTTTCGCGAGCAGGCGAGCAACGCCTATACCAGCACCGATGCCTATGTCCAGGCCAGTTGGGCGGCATTGTACAGCGCCATCTACAAGGCAAACTACTTTTTGGAGAAGCTGGAAGCCAGGAAGGACTCCTTCAGCGAAGCGGATCAGGAACGCTGCCGTTATTACGAGGCGGAAGCCCGTGCTCTTCGCGGACTCTATTATTTTGAACTGGTCCGCTGGTTCGGTCATGTTCCGCTTGTCAAGAGCACTTCCGAGTCCTATAAAAAAGCCGGGGAGTTCAAGCAGGCTAATCCTGTAGAGGTATACAAATACATCGAGTCGGATCTGAAATATGCAGCCGCTGTCCTTCTCTGGTACGACGAGGATACAGTGCGGGGAAACACCACTTTCCGCCTCTCCAAGGGCGGGGTCCTCGGACTCCTCGCGAAAGTGTACGCGACATGGGCGGGCTATCCACTTGGGGACCATTCCAAATGGGCGCTTGCAGCTGCGGCAGCCGGAGAGGTGGTCAATTCCGGCCATCACAGACTGCTGGATGACTATGAAAAATTGTGGATGAATGCAGCGAACAATGTGTGGGCTCCGGAAGAAAGCCTTCTTGAGGCCTGCTTCTATGCGCCGCAGTCCAATTCCACCAGCAGCGGTCGCGTCGGCAAGTGGAACGGTGTAAGTGCCGCAATCGGATCAATCAGGGGCAATTACAACCAGGCTGTTTACAGGATCCATCCCATGTTTCTCGCAACCTGGAAGGAGCATGCCAGGGACAGGCGCTGGGCTCTTTCCTTTGCGGACTATAAATATACCAAGGCTGACGGAAAGACGGCCATTGCCATGGCCAATATCGGTGGAGTGAAGACACCGATCAGCTTTGAAATGGCCATGGACACCGGTTATTCCGGCTGGCGTTCCGAATGGCGCAAAAACTTTTCTTTGATGCTAACCCCGTCCAAATGGGATATTGAACGTTATGTGGATGCCGGCAACCAGATTGCCGACAACAATCTTTCCAACGTTAACTGGTACGTGCTCCGTTATGCGGATGTCCTGCTGCTTTATGCAGAGGCCCTCAGCGAATCTGAAGGGAGTGTTTCAGCTGATGCCCTTGAAGTTGTCAACAGGGTGCGCCGGCGCGGATTCGGTGAGAATCAGGATACGCCTTCCGCGACCGCTGATCTTCCGGCCGGGCTGAGTCTGGAAGAGTTTCGGCAGGCAGTACGGGACGAGCGTTCTTATGAACTTGCCTTTGAAGGTCACCGCCGTCAGGATCTTGTGCGCTGGGGTATCTATTATGAAAGCATCAGGGATGCCTATGCCGCATCTCAGCTATGGGAAGAATCAGCGCCGCAGTATTTTATTGGCGCTCAGTATACTGTCAAAGGGAAAAACGAACTTCTGCCCATCCCGCAGCGCGACATTGACTTGAGCGGATTTGACCAGAATCCTAAATGGTAACAATAATCATTCAAAAAATATTAGCCCAATGAAAACAAAAAATGAACAGCGTTCTTGCTACATGCCGCCAGAATCAGAGGTTATGATTCTGGGTACCATAACCTGTGTTGCAGCCAGTAACTGGAACAACGCGCAAATCGGAGACGTTTTCGTCGACATGTATGATCTTTAATCTGAACAGAGATGAAAAAGATGAATTTTTATGCGGCGCTTGCTGCAACCGTCTTGTTCGCTGCATGCAATAAGACGCTACTCACTGAAAATGTGGAGAACTCCGTTTCCGAGTCCAAGGGAGCCGAGGTTCTCCTGACCGTAAACGATGCGGAGTGGACATCGGATGACTCCAAAACCGCCTATGCTCCCGGAACCGGTGTCGGATTGATCGGAGACGAAATGCTCTCCATCTACTACCAGGACGGTACTTTTAGCAGTGAAAAGCCGGTCTTTGCAAACGCCAATATCAAAGCGACTCCTACCGGAACGCCGGGACAGTACTCCTTCACGATTCCGGAAGAGGCCAGCGGTATCACCCACTGGTTTGGCTTGATGCCTTACTCCGCCCAGGTCAACGGCTTCAATAGCCAGAGAACTTCCGTCAACCTGCGCCTGGGGCCGGTACAATTCCCGGGGGCCAATACCTTTGACCCCCACAGTGACTATCTTGTGGCCCGTCCCTTTGATATAAGCGGAGTCCCCGGCGCGGCCAGCGGAGAGATTTCCTCTTTCAAGCGCCTTTTTGCCCCGCTCTGTGTACTCGTCAGCGGCCTGGAAAGCGGAGACAAGATTTATACTGCAACCCTCAGCCTTTCGCAGACCCGCACTTCATCGGCGTCTCTGGCCGGCGTTTGCTTTGTGTCGATGGATGACACTTACAGCGGCACCCATGGAGATATGGGCGTCGATGCTGCCGGCAATGCCATTTCTGCAGCGTACGCCAGTGGTCTTGCGGCCGTAGACGGCAGTTGGCCGATATGGCTGATGGTCAATCCCATGACCATAGCCTCAGGCGGCACCATGACGCTCAGCCTCTCTACCGCAGACAAAACCTACACCCGTACGGTGACGCTTCCCAGCGACCAGACCTTGACCACGGAACAGCTCAACCGCTTCAAGTTCAATATCAAAGGCGATGGTTATGTCGTCAGGGAATCCGTTACCCAGGACTTCACGTCCCAGACGCTTACCGGGACACAGACCCTCACTGCCAGCGACGGAAGTTCCCTTTCTTGGGTATCTTCCATTACCCGGACATTCTCTTCCGCCAGCGATGGCAACAGCGGCATTGCCGGCGCCATGTATGCCCACAATACATTCACTTTCCCGACTATTGCCGGAAAGGACATCGTCGGCGCGCGTATCTTCTGCCACCCCGCTTCCCGCTATGGCGGAGGCGCCAGCGCTTCTACCTTGACTGTTGACGGAACGGATGTTTACAATTTCAATCTTGCCAATTATGACGGGGACAACGGAATGTGCTCCAAGGGCGGCGCGCTCGATATTTCCCTTCCTGTCGGAAAGACTTCCCTTGCCGGCGTTACGGTCACGCCTACCAGTCAGCAGAACCTGATTTCCGCCATCACGCTCTTCCTCGAGGATATCCCCGTCGACCCGAACGACTACTATGCCCAGTATGAAGCCGGACAGGATGTCACAATCAACGGCACGGTATTCAATAAATCCACGAACGGCGAGGCCCGTCTGCTGAAACTCTATGAGATGGCCAATGCCACTCCTCTCGCCGCCGACTACACCACCAACGGTATCCTCTTCCTCGATTATGACGCGGCCGATGAAGAGACGGATGTCATTTCGGTTGCCGGGCAACTCCAAGCAGCAAATGTTGTGATTATAGGCCGTTACCGCAACCACCAGCCTCATATTGATATGACAAGCAGGAACATTGGCGCGACCGGTACGCAGCTTTACTTCAAAAACGTTAAAATCAGCACAAGCGGTTATCTGTTTGTAACGGAGCGGACGACGACCCTGAATGTCTCGGTAGAGGACTGTACCCTTGAGACAAGCGGTGATTTCGTTTTCTGTGAAAATAATTCGAGCCATAGCTTCGGCGAGATTATCGTTAATAACAGTGTGATAACGGTAGGGAAGTATCTTTATGCCTACAGGAGCGCTGGAGGCTGGGCTGATGGGGATGAGAATGCAGCTCTTACAAAGATATGGCTGACAAACAGCGTTGTATATAAGGAGAGCAATTCTACCTATCCTTTAATTGCTCCGCGAAGCGGAAGCAGCTTTGGGATAAAAACCCCGAATCTTGACGTTAAGATTGAGTATAACTCGTTCTACAACCTTTGCAACCTCAATAACGGTATTGTCGCTATTGATAATATGGCCAAGTTGAACTTCAATTACTGTGTTGGAGAGGCCGAACTGGATGCCAACAAAGATGCCGTCCTGGTTTACATTCCCGCTGCGCTGGAAACGCCGATAACCGAATCTACAGTCAGCAATAACTACTTCAATAACAGTGGAAGTAGTACAAAAGTCTGGACTTATGGACGTTCCGCTCTTATCAGCTCCGGTGTCAGCGCCAGCTCAAATAGCTTTGTGAAAGGCACAAGCCCGTTCAACAGCGTGGATGACGAGAACGGTTATTTCCCTGTCAATAAGACCGTTGTTACCAACGGAGCCGGCGCGTCATACGACACCAAATACTGGAGGACTTGGTAATCCACAAACACATGGCAAAGCTTGCGGGCGGACTGCTGATTGGGCTGTCCGCCCTGTGGGCTTGTGTGAAAAACGACCCGGCGGGGTCCGAGTCCGGGGGCGGAGAGAAAATCAGCCTGCTGGTGCATGACGGCCCGTGGAAAGACGGAAGCCCAAGCGGAACTGCTTCGGGAGAAGGCGTTCAGCTCAGCGGGGCCGAGATGCTGACTCTCTTTTACGAGACGGACCGGCTGGTAAAAGACGACATCAAGGCCAGTCCCTCCTCCACGCCAGGCGCTTATTCTTTTACCATGCCCGCCACGGCCGCAAGCGCCACGCGATGGTACGGGATTATTCCCTATTCCAGGCATCTTGTAAACCTCGACAGCCAGGGGAAGTCCGCTGTGATCCGTCTGGGACCGGTGCAGTTCCCTCAGGCAAACAGCGTCGATCCGCTTTGCGACTTTCTGGCGGCCAAGCCTTTTACTGTTGAGGGAAAAACGGCTGAAATCAAGGCTTTCAAGCGGCTATTCGCTCCGCTTTGCCTTGCGGTAGAAGGACTTCCTGACGGGGCAAGAATCTATACCCTGACGCTGAGTCTGTCCCAGGAACCGTCAGAGAACTCCTCCCTTACCGGCCTGAATAACGTGCAGATGAATGCGGACTATGAGCAGACCGGCGTCACGAATGTGGACCCCAACTCCATGGGCAATGCCGTTTCTGTCGAATATGGCAGCGGGCTTGCCGCGCTGAATGGGCAGTGGCCGGTGTGGCTCATGGTCAACCCGCTCACGATCGCTGCGGGAGGAAGCCTGACCGTCAGTCTTTCCACCCAGGACAGGACTTATACCGCAACCATGGCCCTGGACGAAGCCGTGGCGATTTTGCCGGAGCGGTCGAACCGCATACCTTTCAATATCGGCGGAGCAGGTCACACTTCCTGCGCTTCCGTCACCCAGGATTTTACATCCAGGCCTCTCGGAGGCACGAAAAAACTCGTCGCAAGCAACGGAAATACCCTTGAGTGGACGACCACTGCCATACGGGAGTATCGCTCCTCCGATGATGGGGGCAGCGGCATCAAAGGTGGAATGTTGCTCAACGGAACGTCATTCACTTTCCCTTTCATTGCCGGGAAGAATATCACCGGGGCAAGGATTTTTACTCATCCGGCGTCGTGTTCCAAAATAGGAGTCGACATTGCGTTGACGGTAGATGGAAAAGACAAATATTCGTTCAATTTGGCTTCTGCTAACGTTTCAGAGTCAATGGCATACAAGGGCGGGGCGATTGATGTGGCCCTTCCTGCCGGAAAGACGACCCTGTCCGGACTGACGGTAAAAGCGGAGTCGCAGCAGCATTTGATTTCGGCGATAACCCTTTTTGTCGAAGCCGACGGCTACACCCCTACGGCGGAGGATTTGGCCGTAGACCAGACTTTGTTCAGGCTGCTGAATCTGGACTATGCTCCGTTGGCATCTGTGCGCACGCTTTACGAGGAAGGGCGTTATAAAATGGCTGCGGATGCCTTACTGGATTATTTCAAGAGCCGCAGGCAGGTTGTCAATCCCGAGGTCAGTTTGCCAGTTACTTCCCTTTCGCAGAATGTGCAAAGAATGGCGGATGACGCGCTCCCGGAAGGAGGCTATCGCTTCGCCGTGCATGCCGGAAATTACTACGAAAGTTACACCGGAGGGGTTTATACCTATTACAGTTTCGACGACGGCAACGGGGGAATCAATTGGGAATTCGAGGCCCCTGGCGCCGGGACGGAGTATTACCAGAAACACTGGCATTACTGGTTCCTGCCGATGGCCCAGATGTTCCGCTATACCGGCGACGAAAAGTATTTCAACGCGTGGAAAGCCCAGTATTCCGACTGGCTGGAACACTATCCCTGCCCGGCGACCGGACCCTATACCTACAAAAGGAGTTATGGGTACCGATCCTGGAGCCAGCTTGCCATGGCCACCCGCATAGAGTATCAGACCCAACTCTTCGAGTATTTCATCAGCGCGAACGGTTTTGACTTTGACTGGCTGACCACTTTCCTCAAGGCCTTCCATGAAACCGTAGAATACAGCCGTACCATCCCATATCCCGTGGAGTACAGCAACCATCGTTTCGCGCAGTATAAGGGACACTGCCAGGCCGGACTGCTTTTCCCGGAATTCAAGGACGCTGCCGTCTGGCTTCCCGAAGCGGCCGCCTCGGTGAGCCATTATTTCCCCACAGCCTTCCTTGACGATGGCTGCCTTGTTGAACTGGACGCCAGCTACCATACTTCTGAGGTGGAGCAATTCCTGCGCATCTACAGGGCGGCGCGACTGAATGGCAGGCAGGAAGTCCTGGGCAGCGATTATTTGGATAAACTGTTTCCTTCCTGCACGTTTGTCGCTGATTATTGCTATCCTGACGCTACGTGGGAATGGTTCAACGATACCCGGGCCCAGACTGCAAGGGTTGTCCGCCGCTGGATGAACGCTTATGCAGACCTGTATCCAGACAACGGGAAGTTCAAATGGCTCGGCTCGGCAGGGACTCAGGGGACGAAACCTTCGGAAAGCCTTACTGAATACAGAACATCAGGATATTACATGTTCCGCTCCGGCTGGACTGCAGAGGACATGATGCTGGTTTACAAAAACAACGACAATCCCAAGGATATGTGGCATGCCCACCGCGACAACGGAACCGTGGGCCTGTGGGTGAAGGGCAGGCATTTCCTGCCTGCGCCCGGACCCTATACCTATGGTGATGGAAACGGAGGAAGCTTGGACGCCATCCGGGCAGAGCATCAGGCGGCCCGCAATCATAACACCCTTACTCGTGAACTTGCGGATATCGCCGAGGGTATGAGCCGAGGCAAGTGGTTGGCGTCATATTCCCAAAACGGCGTGGACTGTGTGGTTGCCGAGAATGCTTCTTACAGTGACCTCACTCACCGCCGTACGGTATGGATGGTGGCAGGACGGTTCTATGTCATCGCTGATGCAGCCTACGGCTCATGTTCCGGCAAGACGCTGAATGTCAGCTGGCATTTGTGCAAGGACAAT
This sequence comes from Bacteroidales bacterium, assembly GCA_017962705.1. Taxonomy (GTDB): domain Bacteria; phylum Bacteroidota; class Bacteroidia; order Bacteroidales; family UBA932; genus Cryptobacteroides. Next base: position 32,107 of record JAGCUV010000070.1, on the reverse strand, counting down.
GTCGTTGTCGACAAAGACAATCCCCATTTCGCCTGTGGTGCCCATACGACTTTCAGCGACGGCAACAATCTGTTCATGAAGACCTTCTCCAATACGGAGAGCGGATTCGAAAGCGAGGAAGGGACTTCGTACTGTTCCGAACAGATAGGGGAACGTTATTTGAGGAAGTTCTATCGGATTCATGTCCAGAAAACGTCCGCTTCAGCCACGCCTCGTTTCATAACGGTGCTGGTCCCATGCGCCGAGGCCTCTTCAGTGATCGCAAGCGCTTCATTTGTCGAGGAGTTTAGCGCAAATTCGGAGAGCGTATGCATCACGCTGAATGGTCAAACGTACAATCTTTCGGCATCATGGTAAGATTGTTTTCCTCCCTGGCCGTTTCCTTGCTTATGTGCTTCCCCGCCTTTGCTGACGGAGTGTTCGACTTGCTGGATTTACAGCGGCCTGGTCTGGAAAAGGTAAGGGAATGTCGCGAGCGGGAGGATTACATGGATGCAGCTGAAGCTCTTCTTGAGTATTACAGGGGCAGGACGGGCGTCTGTACGCCGGAGATTCCCAATTCCGCAAGAATAAACATTTCTGCCAGGGATAAGAAGATAGCCGATGACGCGCTCGATCATAGGTTTTTTGTGAGCGATGGATATGAGGTTTATTTCTATGGGGATGATATCAACTGGCGCTATTGGCCGCTTCCTGAAAATGAACTTCGCTGGCAGTTACACCGCCACAAATGGTTTACTCCAATGGGGAAAGCTTACCGAACAACGGGAGACGATAAATACGCCCTTGAATGGAAGCGGCAGTATCTTGACTGGATTTCAAAGAATCCACAGGTCGATTTAGATGCGGAGGAGTTTGAAATCACCGATAACATGGGACTCAGTGAGGCGCAGGAAAACATGCGTTTTGCATGGCGCCCCCTGGAGGTCAGTCACCGTATTCAGGACCAGATTTTTCAGTTCCAACTCTTTGTTGACGCGGAAGCATTCACTCCTGAATTCCAAGTGGCTTTCCTAGGGAACTATCACCGGCATGTGGACTATCTCAGTCACCACTTCTCAAAGAAAGGGAACCATCTTCTCTTTGAAGCGCAGAGGATGCTTTACGCTGGGGCCTTTTTCCCTGAATTCCGAGATGCAGCCCAATGGCGGCAGACCGGTGTGGAAATCCTCGTCCGGGAAATCCGATCTCAGGTGTATCCAGACGGGGGACAGTGGGAACTGGACCCTCACTATCATCTGGCCAGCATCAATATTTTCTGCAAGGCCCTGCGAATGGCGGATTTGTGCGGATTTCGTGGAGAATTCCCGCAGGATTTCACCGACAAGCTGGAAAAAATGATGGTCTTCTATGGTGAGATTTGCTATCCGGACTATACAAATCCATGTTTCAGCGATGCCCGCATCATGGGCAAGAAGGAAGTTGTCGCGGACTGGAAACGCTGGAGCGAGCTTTTCCCGGACAACGACTTTATCCGCTATATGGCTACTGAAGGCCGTGAAGGGGCATTGCCTGGGCATTTGAGTGTTGCCTTCAAGGATTCCGGTTTCTTTGTTTTCCGAAGCAGCCGAAGTATGGACGCCGTCCAGATGGTCGTCAAAGCCGGCCCTCCCGGAGAGTGGCACTGCCAGCCGGATAATGGCACGTTTGAACTTTGGTACAAAGGGCATCGGCTGTTCCCGGATTCCGGCTCATATATTTATGCCGGAGACGAGCAGGTCATGGCGTGGCGCAATCTGTTCCGCAGCACGGCATTTCATAATACGGTGACCCTTGATGATAAGGATTTAGAGGTCACAGACTCCAGAACGATCCTGTGGCAGCCAGACGGCAAGGTGCAGAAACTGGTTACGGAGAATCCTTCTTATTCGGGACTGACTCATCGACGTACCATTCAATTCATTTGTGGAAGACGCTTTGTCATCAAGGATGAACTTTTCGGAGATGCAGTGGGAAAGGTGGCTCTGCATTTGCATCCGGGACCGGGGGCAGGTCAGTATTTCCACTTGAAGGTCAAAGGTCCCTGCGGAATGGTCAACAGGGAAGAGCTGGGATGGTACTCCGAGCAAATCAAGGAAAAACAGCCCAGGCCGCACCTCATCTGGGAGGTGGACAAGAAAGGCAAGTGCCCAATCGTGTTTACAACCTATATTGATTTGAACTGAAGAACGACGCCGCGACCTGCCTTACAATGATATTTGCTGTTGTTCGGATGCAGGCTGCTCCTGCGTGGCGGGAGCGTCTGTCGGGGCGGGGACGGCGGAAGAGCACTCGATGACATTGTCGTCCTGATAGATGTCTTTGATGTATTCGATGTTATCCACGACGAATTTGTTGTGGCCGCGCCAGGGGAGTTTGCCGCGGAATTCGCGGTAGTGGAGCTGGACGAAACAGCCGCTCTTGCGCATCAGCAGCTCGGCGACTTCCTTGTTGTCAATGGAAAAATTGAATTCGTTGGACTGCAGCCCGGAGCCCGGGCTGGTCACCGCTCCCTTCGAGGTGAGTCCGGTCTGGATAAGGCGCCCTTCATAGGTTTTGAAAATGACACCTTTGCGGACGACGAAATTGAGTTCGCCGGCTTTGGTTCCTTCTCCGAAAACAAAATAAAAATGGAAAAAGAATGCTCCGGCTCCCACCAGGACGCCGACAATGCAAATCCAAAGGATGATTTTTTTCAGTATCGTCATCATATATTAAAGTTTAATTCGCCATAAACAATTACAGGCAAGCAGGCGAAACAAACGGGCTGTCTCGCCTTCGCAAATAAAGAAATCAGGGGTTAAAGTTCTTCGAAATCAACTCCGGAAAAATTCCCTTCGCCACTTTTCTTTCCTTCATCTTCCGGTCCGTTGTAATCCGGTTTCGTACCGTTGCGGCGGATGTAGTCGATCACATCGGCCAATCCTTCACTGAACTTCTCAAAATCTTCCTTATAGAGAAAAATTTTGTGCTTGTCATAGGTAAAGCTCCCATCTCTTTCCACCTTACGCTTACTTTCCGTAATCGTCAGGTAAAAATCTCCACCACGCGTTGCCTTGACATCGAAGAAGTACGTACGTTTCCCGGCCCTTACAGGCTTCGAAAAGACATCTTCGGCGGAACGTTCAAAATTGTTTGAACCATCCTGGTAATCATCGTTGTGCATCTCTAAAAAGATATTATCATATAAATCTGCTGCAAATATAAAATTATTTTGATAAAAAGATGTATCTTTGCGTAAATTTTCTTTGAATATGTTGAATAGAAGAATATTGAGGATCAAGGTTTTCAAGTCATTGTATGCGGCTGTTCAGACTTGGGAAACCGCCTCTGCAGCGTCTCTGGCCGATGCGCAAGCCGCTTTCAAGCAGTCCGTGGAGGCTACCCGGGACTTGTATCTTTTTATGTTGGGCATTGTGGAGCCTTTGACGGCTTTGGCTTCTGAGCGGCTTCAGGCCGCCCGTCAAAAAGCCCATCCCACCGAAGAGGACCTTCATCCCAACACCAAATTCGCAGACAACCTCCTCGCTCGCTATTTGTCGGAAAACGCGGATTTCGTGAAAGGGTTCAACAAAAAGAAATTCTCCTGGCAACAATATGACCTTGTCTTGAAAAAGGTGCTAAACAGCATCGTTACGAAAGAGTGGTACCAGGCTTATATGGCTTCGCCCAAGCGATCGATGAAGGAAGATTGCGCGCTGTTCACGCATATCTTTGAAGAAGAATTCGTCGATTTGAACGAATTGGACGATCTGCTGGAGGATATGAACATCTGGTGGAACGACGATCTGGCCTACGCGCTGACCTGGTGCTGCCGGAGTTTTTCCGACATCGCTTCCGGCAAGGAGTGGTCGTTGCCGCCGCTTTACCAGAGCGAATTGATGAAACGGAGTTCGGCCGGTCCGGTGGAGGATGACAGTGTGTTTGCCGCCAAACTGCTGGAGTATGCCTTTTGCAACTACAGCGATTATTCCGACCGGATTGCGAAATTGGCGGAAGGTTGGGAGAAGGATCGTATGGTCCTTACGGACATCTGCCTGATTGTCTGTGCACTGTGCGAATGTGTCCATTTCCCCAATATCCCGCTCCGCGTATCGATGAACGAATATGTCGAGATTGCCAAGTATTACGGTTCGCTCAAGAGCAATGTCTTTGTCAACGGCCTGTTGGACAAACTGATTCGTCAAATGCAGGAGAGCGGCGAAATTTCCAAGCGATAATTTTTAATTCTTAATGTATATGAACACTTTATTTATCTTCTTGCAAACCGCTCAGCAGGGTGGAAGCAGCCTTTCGATGTGGATCATGATCGGTCTCATCTTCGTCGTGATGTATTTCTTTATGATTCGTCCCCAGAACAAGCAGCGCAAAGAACTTCAGAAATTCCTGGAGGCCCTTCGCAAAGGAGACAAGGTCGTTACCATCGGCGGCATCAACGGTGTCGTCCGTGAAGTGAAAGAGAGTACCGTTATCGTCGAAGTAGACAAAGATGTCTGCATCACCTTCAACAAGAGCGCCATCCAGGGCCCGCAGGCCGCAGCCGCGCCCAAGAAAGAAAATTCCAAGAAGGAAGACTCCAAGAAAGACGAGCCCAAAGCTGAAAAGTAATAAGTGCGACTGGTGAGGCCAAGATGGTTTTTTTCCAGAAGATAAGGGGGATGCTTCGCCTCCGGCGTAACGATTGGGTTGCGCTGGTGCTTTCTTTCATGCTGGCCGCTGCCGTGTGGATGATCCACAATCTTTCGCTCAAATATACGGTAATGCTGTCCGTCCCTGTTTCCGCCCAATGCTCCGGCTTGGATGGATATGATTCCCAATCCATTGAGAGCGAACGGATTGTGGCCCGTTTCCGGGCGACCGGCTTTGATATCTTGCGTGACAAACGCTACAGTAATACGAATCCCTGCCGCGTCCGGTTTTTCCCCGAAGATCTCCATCTCCATCCTTCCGGTTCCTTTTACATGACCTCCCGCGATTTGATTGATTATACCCACGAAATATTCGGGGAATCGGCGGTCGTGGAGTATTTTTCGAGCGATACGGTCTTTTTCCGTTTCACTCCCCGCAGGTATAAAAAAGTTCCGGTCATTCTGGAATCGGCCGTTACACTCGACCCGCAATATCAGCTTGCCGGCCCGATAGTGGTAGAGCCGGATTCTATTCTGGTCTATGCAGATCCGCTCCGCCTGGAGCACATCAACGCCGTCCATACCGAGCGGATCTGGGAAAACATGATGACGGCCTCCAAAGACGGAGTCGTGGGACTCCGTTCGGTGTCGGGCGTGCGTTTTTCACAAGATCAGGTCAAATATACCATTCGTATCCAGCGTTGTGTGGAGCGGATTTTTTACCTGAAAGTAGCTTTGGAAAACATTCCCGAAGGGCGAAATCCTGTACTGTCTGCCAGTCAGGTGAAGTTGGTGGCGAACTGCTTGTTCCCGCTTCCGCAAGGGATAGAAAATGACCTCCATCTCTATGTGGACGCGCGGGATGCTTACGAGAGCGGAGGGGCCGTCGCACTGATTCGTTTGAAAAACCAACCCCCGTGGCTGTTGTCTTATCGGATTGAGCCGCAGGTCATCACCCTCTCCGAATGAAAACCTTGCTTATCACAGGTCCGATCGGTTCCGGAAAATCCTTGGCCAGCCGTGTGTTGGCTGCTTGCGGAATGCCGATATATGACAGTGATGCGCAGGCCAAAGAACTTTATGGCCGTTATCCGGAACTGATTTCACAACTGGAAGCGGCGCTCGGACAAACCCTGCGGAAAGAGGCTTCCCGACTCGCAGAAGCGGCGGCCTCGGAAGTCGGTGCAGAGTTGGACAAGAAAAAGTTGGCCCGGATTCTGTTCGAGAGCCCGGACGCGAGACGAAAGGTGAATGCGCTGGTACACCCGTTGGTGATTGCGGATTTCCAAAAATGGTCCTTTGCTCAAAAAGGGCCGTGGGTGGGAATGGAATCAGCCTTGCTGCTTTCCCCGGAAGCCGGGGCCGGACTGGCCTGTGATGCCGTTTTGTTTGTGGATGCCCCCCGGGAAGTGCGTTTGGAGCGTATTATCCGCCGGGATTCTTGCACCCGGGAACAGGCGCTTGCCCGCATTCGTTCGCAACAACTGTCTTCCAACGACCCGCGCGTGAGCCGCGTCCTGATGAACGATGGCGATACATCCATGTTTGAAGAACAAGTAAAATCCTATTATAAAACGCTAGTAGAAAAACCTTGAATCATTGCATATGAAAACAGATTTGACCAAAACCCTTGCCGTCTCCGGACAGAGCGGCCTTTATACCTACCTCGCCCAGTCGCGTGGCGGTGTCATCATCGAGTCGCTGGTCGATAAGAAACGGATGTCCGTGACCATGCACACCCGTCTGACCGCCCTGGCCGATGTGTCCATCTATACGGATGATGGTGAAATGAAACTTAAAGACGTGTTCCTGGCCTTGCAAAAGGCGCAAGGCGATGCGGAGGCTCCTACCTCCAAAGCCGATGGCGCGACCATCCAGGCCTTTTTCGCCCAAGCGGTTCCCGGGTATGACCGTGACCGTTTCTACCTCTCGCATATGAAGAAAGTCCTCGATTGGTACAATTGTCTGGTCAAATACGCTTCGCTGGACTTTGTGGAGGAAGAGGACGCGAAGGCTTAATTACGAACGACAGGGCCGGAAGCCATGGAATGCCGCCTTCAAATCCTGACGCTCGGTTGCAGCAAAAACCGGGTGGACAGCGAGCATCTGCTATCGCTGTTGAGTCCGCATTATGACATAGTCCCGGAAGATGGACTTTCCGCCGGCGTTTCTGTGGTGCTGATTAACACCTGCGGTTTTATCGGGGATGCCAAGGAAGAGAGCATCAACTGCATACTGGAGCAGGTCGAGCGCAAGAAAAACGGTGAAGTGGGCCGTGTCGTCGTGTTTGGCTGCCTGAGCGAGCGTTACGCCGATGAAATGCCGAAGCTCATTCCGGAAGTCGATGCCTGGTTCGGGGCCCGCGATTTCGCTCCGTTGCTACGCTATCTCGGCGCATCATCCGCCTTTGCAGCGGCCGGTCGACTGCTGACCACTCCTTCACACTATGCCTATCTCAAAATTTCCGAAGGTTGTGACCGTCGTTGCTCTTATTGCGCGATTCCCTTTATCCGTGGCCGGCATATATCCGTCCCCATCGAGCGCTTGGTCGCCGAAGCCCGGAGTTTGGCGGACAAGGGTGTGAAGGAATTGATTGTGGTGGCGCAGGATACCATTTATTACGGTCTGGATTTGTATCACCGCCGGGCGTTGGGCGAATTGCTGCAGGCGCTCAGTGCCATCGAAGGCATCGAATGGATACGCATCCACTACAGTTATCCCGATGATTTTCCGGAGGATGTCATCGAGCAGATGGCAAGCAATCCCAAGGTCTGCGCCTATATGGATATTCCGCTCCAGCATATCTCCGATAAGGTGCTTTCCGCGATGCACCGCGGCGTAACGGGCGCCTGGACCCGCGACCTGATCCGCCACATGCGTGAAAAAGTGCCGGGGCTGGTGCTGCGCACTACCTTGATTGTAGGCCATCCCGGAGAAGGGGAGGCGGAGTTTGAAGAATTGCTGGACTTTGTGCGCGAGGCCCGTTTCGAGCGGCTGGGGGCGTTCCAATATTCCGAGGAGGAGGGAACTTACGCAGCGAGGAACCTTCCCGATACCGTTCCTCCGGAGGAAAAGCAACGCCGTTACGATATTCTGATGAGCCTGCAGGGCGGGATTTCCCGCGCGTGCAACGAGGCGCGTGTCGGACAGACTGAAGAAGTCATTGTGGACAGTTTCACCGATGACGTGCTGGTCTGTCGCAGCCGTTACGAGAGCCCGGAGGTGGATGGGGAAATTCTGGTGGGAACCGATTCTCCCTTGCTTGAAGGGGTGGACCCCTATTGCCTGGTCGGAGAAATGATCACGGTCACCATTACGGGCGCCGATGACTACGACCTTTGTGCGGAAATCAAGGAAATTTAATCTTTCACGCCTTTCCAGGTGGCGGGGACGGGCGCGGTGATTTCGAGCGGTTCTTTCCGTACCGGATGTATCAAAGAAATGCGCCAGGCGTGAAGGCAAATGCCGCCGTCGGGATTGCTGCGGGGTGCGCCGTATTTGAGGTCTCCTTTGATGGGGCAACCGATGTGCGCGAGCTGGCAGCGAATCTGGTGGTGCCGGCCGGTGAGCAATTCCACTTCCACCAGATGGTAGCGTTCCGTACTATATAAATAATGGTAGCGCAGGCGCGCAAGTTTCGCCCCGTTCGGCGCTTGGCCCGCCTTTCCCTCGGGATTCTGCCCGTCTTTCGTGGGCGCTGGCCCTTTCACAATATACGCCTTGTTCTGTTTCTCGTTACGGGTCATCCAGTCTTCCAGCAGGGCTTCGTCCTTGGCGGGCTTCCCGCAGCACAATGCGCGGTAGGTCTTGTGGACCTGTCCGTCGCGGAACATCGCGGACAGCCGTTCGAGGGCTTTGGAGGTCTTGGCGAGGATGACGCAGCCGCTCACCGGCCGGTCCAGGCGATGGGGAATGCCCATAAACACCTGTCCGGGCTTGCCGTCGCGTTGGGCGATGTAGGCTTTCAGCGTCTCCGACAGGCACTCGTCGCCCGTCTTGTCGCCCTGGGCGATTTCGCCCACCCTTTTGTTGATGACCAGCAAGTGGTTGTCTTCGTAGAGGATGCGTGCCGTCAGGTCGTCAAATTCTTCTTGCGGCAAGGTCCTGTAAAAAGGGGAGGGGGTGGCCATGGACTTAATTGAAAATCACCGTCCGGTTCTTGTAGGTGAGAATCTTGCGCTCGATGTGCTTGGTGACGGCACGGCTGAGCACGATTTTTTCCAGATCGCGTCCCTTGCCGACCAGGCTCTCGGGGGTGTCCTTGTGGGAAATCCGCACTACATCCTGCTCGATGATGGGGCCGGCATCCAATTCGGCGGTCACATAATGGCTGGTCGCGCCGATGATTTTCACACCCCGTTCGTAGGCCTGGTGATAGGGCTTGGCCCCGATGAAAGCCGGCAGGAAGGAGTGGTGGATATTGATGATGTGGTTGGGGTAGGCGGCAATCATATTGTCGCCGATAATCTGCATATAGCGGGCGAGCACGATGAAGGAGATGTTCTCGCGGGAGAGCAGTTCCATTTCGGCCTTCTCTACCTCGGCGGCGTTGGAATGGTCTTTCGCCACGGGGAATACATAATAAGGGATGTCGAACTGCTCGCCGATGAAGCGGAGGTCTTCGTGGTTGGACACGATGCAGGGGATTTCCACATCCCATTCTCCGGCTTTGTAGCGGGCCAGCAGGTCGTAGATGCAGTGGCTCATCTTGCTCACGAAAATCGCCATCCGCGGACGCACGTCGCTGAAATAAATCTTGAACGTCATATCGTATTTGCGGGCAATCATCGTCCGGATGTACTCCTCGATGCTGTCACGGGGAATCAGGAAGGCCTCCAAATCCCACTCGATGCGCATGAAAAGGCGGCTCTCGATGGTGTCGACATACTGGTCCAGATAGACGATGTTACCCCGGTTGTCCGTGATGAAACGGGTCACATCGTTGATGATTCCTTGCCGGTCGGGGCAATGCAAAAGCATAATGGCGGTCTGTTTCATAGTGCGGTTCTCGAAAAGTGGCCACAAAGTTAATAAATTATTCGGAAATACGCGTTTTTGACCGATCGCAAACCCCGTCCTGCCAAATTGTCACCCTGACGGCTCTGGCACTCTCTTTGTCATTCTTTCCGTCAAACGAAAAAACATTAAAACTTTAATATCATGATCAAACCTTTAGCAGACAGAGTGTTGGTTGAGCCCAAAGAGGCTGAGACCAAGACGGCGTCGGGTCTTATAATCCCGGACACCGCGAAAGAAAAACCCCAGATGGGAACCGTCATTGCAGCCGGCCCCGGCAAAAAAGACGAGGCGATGGAAGTCAAGGTGGGCGACACCGTGCTCTATGGCAAATATGCGGGTACCGAGGTGACCTTTGAGGACAAAAAATACCTCATCATGAAACAATCGGACATTTTGGCAACGCTTTAATCACGTTTGTCAGTTAAAATTCTACAATTATGGCAAAAGAAATCAAATTCAATATGGAAGCCCGCGCCCAGATGCAGCAGGGCGCGGATGCATTGGCTAACGCCGTCAAGGTGACGCTCGGTCCCAAAGGACGCAATGTCGTCATCGACAAGAGTTTCGGTGCTCCCCAGGTGACCAAGGACGGGGTGACCGTCGCCAAACAGGTCGAACTCGAGGACCGTATGCAGAACATGGGTGCACAGATGGTGAAAGAAGTGGCCTCCAAGACCAACGACCAGGCCGGTGACGGTACGACCACCGCGACCGTTCTGGCCCAGGCCATCATCAATGTCGGCATGAAAAACGTGACGGCCGGCGCCAACCCGATGGACCTCAAACGCGGTATCGACAAAGCGGTCGCCGCCGTGGTCGCGGATTTGCGCAAACAGAGCCGGGAAGTGGGTGAGGACTATGCCAAGATTGAGCAGGTCGGTACCATTTCCGCCAACAACGACAGTTATATCGGCAAACTGATCGCCGATGCGATGGCCAAGGTCAAGAAAGACGGCGTCATCACCGTCGAGGAAGCCAAAGGCACTGACACCGAGGTCAAGGTCGTGGAAGGTATGCAGTTCGACAGAGGCTACATTTCCCCGTATTTCATGACCAACGGTGACAAGATGGAAGCCGTGCTCGACGACCCTTCCGTCCTCATTACCGACAAGAAGATTTCCACGATGAAGGACCTGCTCCCGATTCTGGAGCCCATCGCCCGCGAAGGCCGTTCCCTGCTCATCATCGCAGAAGATGTGGACGGCGAAGCCCTGACCACCCTCGTGGTCAACAAGCTGCGTGGTTCGCTCAAAGTGGCGGCTGTCAAAGCCCCCGGTTTCGGTGACCGTCGCAAAGAAATGTTGCAGGACATCGCGACCCTGACCGGCGGTATGGTGGTTTCCGAAGACAGGGGATTCACCCTCGAAAACTGCACCCCCGACATGCTCGGTCATGCGGAGAAAGTGGTGATGACCAAAGACAACACCACCATCGTCAACGGTTCCTGCGATAAAGAGGCGATTGCCGAGCGCGCCCAGAGTATCCGCAAACAGATTGAAAACACCAAGTCTGACTACGACCGCGAGAAACTCCAGGAACGTCTGGGCAAACTCGCCGGCGGTGTGGCCGTCCTCTATGTGGGTGCTGCGACCGAGGTCGAGATGTAGGAGACGAAAGCCCGCGTGGAAGACGCCTTGAGCGCTACCGGCGCTGCGGTTGAGGAAGGTATCGTGCCGGGCGGCGGCGTCTCTTACATCCGCGCCATCGATGCGCTCAAGAAACTCAAAGGCGACAATGAAGACGAGACCACCGGTATCCACATCGTGGCCCGCGCCATCGAGGAACCCCTGCGCCAGATTGCCGAGAACGCCGGTGTCGAAGGTAGCGTGATTATCCAGAAAGTGCGTGAAGGCAAGGGTGATTTCGGTTACAACGCCCGCACCGAGGAATATGTCAATATGTTCGCCGCCGGTGTCATCGACCCGACCAAGGTCGCCCGCGTCGCCCTCGAAAACGCCGCGTCTGTCGCCGGCATGTTCCTGACCACCGAATGCGCCATCGCCGACATCCCTTCCAAGGAGCCCGCTCCGATGGCCAACCCGGGTATGGGCGGAATGATGTAATCGCAGTTTTTTAGACAAAATTTGGAACAGCGCAAGAAATTGCGCTGTTTTTTTTATCTTTGCAAAGATGAAGATGCCTGATATGGGCAAGATTAACCTTTATGGACTTATGAAGTTTCAAAGAAACCTTTTGTTGAAAGGGCTGTTGGCCCTGGCCTTGCTGCTCCCGACTTTCAGTTTTGCACAGGAAGATGAGGGAATCACTCCGCAGCAGCGTGCTTTTCTGGTGGAATTGCGCCAGTGTCTTTTGTCGGGCGACAAGGAGGGAGTGGCTGATCATTTGATCTTCCCGGTGCCGTTGTATCGGGAATATCCGCTCTCCGACTACCTGCTGGACAAGGAGGCCTTTCTCAATCAGTACGATGAACTTTTCCCGGAAACATTTATCCGGTCACTGAAGGAAGATTCGTTCATCGGGACCATCGGCTGGCGGCCGGTCATTTATCTGGGCGGGGAAATCTACGGCGAGTTTGAAGACGGACTCTACAAAATTGAGTATTACCACCATCCTTTCGATTTCTCCCAGGAATGGGAGGCTGCGGTCGAGATTCGGAAACAGCAACTGCATCCGTCCTTGCGGGATTTTGAGCGTCCGGAAATGATTGCGCAGACAGACGAGTATATCCTGATGATTGACTACGCCGAGAAATACGGTTATCGTCTGGCGCTCTGGGAGAAGCCTGCTTCCCTGATGGATAAGCCGCAAACGGTCGTGTACAATGGTATCTACGAATTGGAGGGGACGCTGCACAACCTGCATGCGACTTTCACGGCCGAGGACGGCCGTCGTTTTGATGTCACGGAGTTTGACGGACCGGAGTTCTACATCGCAGAGCCGGGTGTCGGTCCGGTCTATTTCGCGATGTACGAGCCCGCCGATGAATTGTTCAATATGTATTGTGATGAGGACGCCACTCCGCGCACCGGGTGCTGTGGGTGTTCCTGCTGCTGCCTCGTAATTATCGGTGCTGCCGTACTGGCCCTCCTGGCTGCCGCTTTCCTTCTCTTCCGCCGCAAGAAGCGCTCGGCATAGTCAGATGCGAGCCCTGAAATGAAACTCCCGACTTCTGCCAAAAAGCAAAGGCCGGGAGTTTTTGATAACAGGTCCTGTTCTTTATACCAAGTGTTTGATGAGGTCTTCGCGCTCGCCGGCGAGAAGGTCGATGACGGGGATTTCAATCATCGTGTAGCAACCGGGAGCCTGACGCATCGCGGCGCGGGCGCAGCACACGAGCACCTGGCCGGTGAGGGCGGGGTTGTTGATTTTCATGTTGAACTCCAGCAACTGGTTGTGGGTCTTTCCGGAAACGCCTTTGCGCACCAGGTTGACGCCGTGTCCCACATCGTTGAGGGCATCGACACTTTCCACCTGCATCACGTGGGTTTCATCGTTGACGAAATAGGCGTCGGCCTTGATGGCAGCCTCGACCTTGGCGAAGTCGGCACCAGGCTCCAGCTCGACATACACCATACGGCGATGGATGCCGGTTCCGACGGGGATCGTCATACTCAAAGCATCTTTCACGCCTTCGATGGCGCGGACGGCCACGGAGTGTCCCATCGAGCGGCCGGGGCCGAAATTGGTGTAGCTGATGCCTTTGGGGGCCAGACCTTCCATCAGGGTGCGGACCACGGAGTCGCTGCCCGGATCCCAGCCGGCGGAAATCACGCTGACCGCCCCGTGGGCTTTCGCAACGGGGGCGAGGGTGCTGCGCAGGTCGAGAATCTTGGTGTGAATATCAAAACTGTCCACGGTGCTGATACCCAAGGACAGGTATTTGAGCGCATTTTCTTCCACTTTGCGGGATGGGGTGGCGAGGATGGCCACATCCACTTTGCCGAGCTCCTGGATGTCGGAAACGACTTTGTATTTCTGTAATTCCGGAAATCCTTCCGAGCTGGCATTGCGGCGTACGATACCCGCGCATACCATATCTTCGGCAGCCTCCAGGGCTTCCAGGGCGAACCGGCCCACATTGCCATAACCGACGATGGCGACTTTGATTTTTTCCATATATCAGTTGTACTTTGGTTTCAAATGAATGTCGGAAGCATCTCCTAACATACGGGACGCAAAAGTAGAAAAAATCTAGAAATTATGAAAGAGAGAAATGAAAATGTTGTATTTTTGCAAAAGAATATGTTGAATTATGAATGGCAGACAAGAGCGTGATTGTCAGTAAGTTGTCCAAAAGGACCTACTGATTTTGAGGTAGGTTGTTTTGGGTAATTGATTGAGCAGTAGGCGTTTAGATGCTGTCGGTAAAGTTGGAACGAACACCACCCATATGATTAAGAAAATCGCCATCATTGTTGCCCTGGAGCCCGAGCGTGACCTTTTGCTGGGCGTATTGGAAGGAATGCAGGAAGAAAAGTCTGACCTGGGAAAGAGTTTCTATCGGGGTCATGTAGGACGGCTGGAAGTCATTGTCGTGCAGAGCGGCATCGGCAAGGTGAATGCGGCTATCGCAACCAGCGAATTGATCTCCCGCTATCATCCCGATGCTGTCATCAATTCGGGCGTGGCAGGGGGATGTGGTAAGCGTCTCAAACCCTTGGACGTTGTGGCGGCGCAAAAATGTGCCTATCACGATGTCTGGTGTATGGCGCCCAACGCGTACGGGCAGGTACAAGGCTGTCCGCTCTATTATGAGGCAGAGCCCAAACTGTTGGAGCAGGCCCTCCGGCTCGGAGCCATTCCCGTGATGCTCTGTACCGGCGATATCTTTGTGGAAAAAGAGAATGTACCGGCGATTCTCGGGCATTTCCCGGATTGCGAAGTGGTGGATATGGAAAGCGCCGCCATCGCGCAGGTCTGTTTCATCAAGAATACTCCCTTCCTGTCCCTGCGCGTCATCAGCGACAGCGCCGACAGCGAAAACAATCTCGGACAGTACGTCAACTTCTGGGACGAAGCCCCCAAAGCCACCTTCCGCGTCGTCCGCGGGCTCCTCACCGCGTTAGGCTAAGAGATTCCCGGTCGAGCCGGGAATGACGGGAAAGGAAGCGTGCAAGGCCTTTAGTAATCCACTCTCGCGAGAAACAGTGCGTTGCCGGGGACGGATTGGCCGGCGCGGCAGCGGTCTTTGGAGTCGAGGATGGAGGGGATGTCTTCGGGGGAGAGGCGCCCGCGGCCGACTTCGACTATCGTGCCGACAATGGCGCGGACCATATTCCTTAAAAACCTGTCGGCACTGATGCGCAATACGATATATGGGGCCGGCCCGCAACCGGGTTCGCCGCTCATCTCCCACAAGGTGGGGGTGTATCCCTCCCAGCGGGCCTCGGCAATTGTGCAGATGGCGGTCTTGCTGTCCGCCCCTTTCTTTTCGAAGCAACTGAAATCGTGCGTGCCGAGCAAAAAGCGGCAGGCCTCGTTCATCTTTTCCACATCCAAGTCGAACTTGCAATGCCAGGAATAGCG
Organism: Bacteroidales bacterium; assembly: GCA_017962705.1. Lineage (GTDB taxonomy): Bacteria > Bacteroidota > Bacteroidia > Bacteroidales > UBA932 > Cryptobacteroides. Next base: position 16,994 of record JAGCUV010000070.1, on the reverse strand, counting down.
CTCCACGAAGGGGTCTTTGCGGAAATGGATGAAATACAGGTAGGTCCTCCGGCAAGCATCAAAGCGCGCGTGAAAGTCATCCGCCACCTCGGAAATGGACGAAACCGCTACGCCGGAAGGAAGAATGGCATTTAATTTGTATAGGAAATCGCCGCTTTCATACGGAAACGGCCCCTCACAATCGAAATGCGCCACATATCGGAGCGCGTGAACGTCCGTGTCGGTCCGACCGGCTCCCGTAACAACCGTCTCACATCCCAGCAGGGTAGTGAGCGCTTGTTGCAGGGTCTCTTGTACGGAAGGCTCGGACGGTTGGATTTGCCAGCCGCAAAAACCGATTCCGTCATAAGAGAGAGTGAGGGCGTAGCGCATATGAAAGGTTTTTATTAACTTTGTAACCGCAAAATTAGCAAAAAACAATAAAATGGACAGTATCAACATTAAAGAATTGAACGACCGCATCAGTGAGGAAAGCAAATTCGTGGACATGCTGACCTTGGAAATGGGGAAGGTCATCGTCGGGCAAAAAGGACTCGTAGAGAGCCTGCTCATCGCCCTTCTTTCCGATGGACATATCTTGCTTGAAGGTGTTCCGGGACTAGCCAAAACGCTGGCCATCAACACGTTGTCAAAGGCAGTCAACGCCCGGTTCAGCCGCATCCAGTTCACCCCGGACCTATTGCCGGCCGATGTCGTGGGTACGCTCATCTATTCCCAAAAGAATGAGCAGTTCAATATCAAGAAAGGCCCCATTTTCGCCAACTTCATTCTCGCGGATGAGATCAACCGTTCCCCGGCCAAGGTGCAATCCGCTTTACTCGAGGCGATGCAGGAAAGGCAGGTGACCATCGGCGACCAGACCTTCCCGCTACCGAAGCCTTTCCTGGTGATGGCGACCCAGAACCCCATCGAACAAGAAGGCACTTATCCGCTTCCCGAAGCCCAGGTGGACCGCTTTATGCTCAAATGTGTGGTGGATTATCCCAAAAAGGAAGAAGAAAAACTCATCGTGCGGATGAACAATTCCTCCGAGGCTTTCCCGACAGCTGAGCCTGTCGTTTCTCCGGAAGACATCGTCCGGGCCCGCGATATCGTGCGCCAGGTCTATATGGACGAGAAGATTGAGCGCTACATCGTGGATATGGTTTTTGCCACCCGTACTCCTTCGGAATACAAACTTGACAAACTCAGGGATATGATCAGTTATGGCGCCTCGCCGCGTGCCAGCATCGCCCTCAGCCGCAGCGCCAAGGCCTATGCTTTCATCAAACGCAGAGGCTATGTCATTCCTGAGGATGTCCGCGCCGTCTGCCCGCAGGTCCTGCGCCACCGTATCGGACTGTCCTACGAGGCCCAGGCCGAAAATATCCGTCCCGACGACGTGGTCAACGAGATTATCAATGCGGTAGAAGTTCCTTAATAGACAGCAATCCAGCGTATGGCGAAAGAGGAAGACAAAACAAGGGAACTTCTCAAAAAGGTCCGGAAAATCGAGATCAAGACGCGCGGTCTCTCCCACCAGATATTTGCGGGAGAGTACCACTCCGCGTTCAAAGGTCGCGGTATGGCCTTCAGCGAGGTGCGGGAATATCAGTACGGCGACGACGTCCGCAATATGGACTGGAATGTCACCGCGCGGATGAATGCTCCCTATGTCAAAGTCTTCGAGGAGGAACGCGAACTGACCGTTGTGCTGCTGATCGACATCAGCCGCTCCGGGCTTTTCGGCAGCCGAAATATGACCCAACGCAATATGCTCACCGAAATCGCCGCCGTCCTCTCCTTCTCCGCCCTGATTAATAACGATAAGGTGGGGGCTCTCTTTTTCAGCGACCGCGTGGAAAAATTCATCCCGCCAGCCAAAGGACGGACGCACCTGCTGCATATCATCCGGGAGATTCTGAATTACGATCCCGAGAATGAAGGGACCAACATTTCAGAGGCGTTGCGCTATCTGTCCAACGCCATCAAAAAGCGTTGTACGGCCTTCCTCCTGTCGGATATGATTGATTGGGATGCCCAAGGGAAGCCGCGTTATGAAGATGCTCTGAAGGTCGCTGCATCCCGTCACGACCTTTCCGTCATCGAGGTCTGCGACCCGCTCGACCGGGCGCTTCCCAATGTGGGCATCGTCCACGTGAAAGATGCCGAGACCGGCCGCTCGATGCGCGTGGATACTTCACTCAAGCAGGTGAGGGAGGCTTATAGGAAATACTTCGAAATGGCTCGCGAACAGACGAACGATGTACTCGGCCGCTATGCCGTCGATTCGGTCCGCATCGCCACCGATGAGGATTATGTCAAAGGTTTGATGTCCTTCTTCAAAAAGAGATGAAACAAATCAAAGAAACGCCCAAACAAGCGCACACGGCTTTTCTGGAGCAATTGCAGCCTCGCGATTCCCTGCTCATCGCCGACCAGATTCGCTATGGGGTGCGCATCTATCGCCTGGAAGACGGCACGCGCCTCACACCGGAACTCCAAGGGACTCTCTCCGATTCCCTCATCAAGGTCAAAGACTGGCACATCGACACGCTCAAGGCTTGGACGCCGAAAGAAGGTCCGTCCCGCAGCGATATAGAAATTTCTACCGTCCTGACCTCGTTCGAGGCGGGTACCTTCGAACTTCCCGGTATCACGGTGGAAAGATGGTTTAAGGACGGCATTGTGGACTCCCTCACCTTTGAGGGGCAGGACATCCAATATTGCACGATGCCGGTGGACACGGCGACGTTCCAGGTCCACGAACTCAAGGAACAGATTCAATACCCTGTCACTTTCATTGAGATTCTGCCTTGGATAGGCGGAGGCCTGGGCGCGGTGGCCCTAATTGTCCTGGCCGTGTGGCTGATTCGCAGATATTTGCATCGTCGCGACGAGAATGTCTTGCAGCGCGAGCCGGCCCATATCGCGGCCCTGCGCAAGTTGGATGCCTATCGGGGAGACAAATTCTGGACGGAAGACAAGCAGAAGCAGTTCTATTCGGGGGTGACGGATGCCCTTCGGGAATATATTGGCGCCCGCTACGGGGTAGGCGCGATGGAAATGACTACTCGCGAATTGTTCCAGGCCCTCAAGGGGGTGGAACTCGACCTGACGCTCCGTACGGGATTGCAACACCTGTTCGAGACGGCGGATTTCGTCAAATTCGCCAAGATGACTTTGCCGCGCGAAGAGAACGCCACGGTCGTGCCTTTCGCTGTGCAGTTCGTCACCGCCACCTACGAGCAGCAGCTTCAAGAGGAGGCTCCCGCCGCTCCGGATGCAACAGGAAAATCGGCCTCCCGAGCCCAAACGACTAACAAGGAGGCGTGACGATGTTTTTTGAATACCCCGACATCCTTTGGTTGGAAATCCTGCCTGTCGCCCTGCTCGCGCTTTATGTTTTCCGTGAGTGGACGGGCCGCGTGCCCCATATGCGGGTTTCCACCATCATTCCTTGGAAAAAAGGCTCCACGCTTGCGACCGAAATCCTCTGCCACCTCCCGATGGTTTTGCTGACGGCTTCGATGGCCCTGCTGATTTTCGCGGCTGCCCGTCCCCGTTCTTCTTCCACATTGGAAACGGTTCAGGCGGAGGGCATCGACATCGTGCTCACGATGGACGTCTCTACCAGTATGCTGGCCCGCGATTTTACGCCGGACCGGCTGAGTGCGGCCAAGGATATCGCCATCGAGTTTATTGCCGGCCGGCCGACCGACCGTATGGCCATCGTCGTGTTTGCCGGTGAAAGTTATACCCAATGCCCGCTGACCACCGACAGGGCTTCCCTCATCAATCTGATGAAAGAAATCCAGACGGACCTTATTGAGGACGGTACCGCCATCGGAGACGGTCTGGCGACTGCCGTCGCCCGTATCAAGGACAGCGAGGCCAAGAGCCGCGTGGTCATCCTGATGACGGACGGTGTGAACAACTGCGGCAGCATCACGCCCCAGACGGCCGCCCAGATTGCCCAGGAATTCGGTATCCGCGTCTATACTATCGGCGTGGGGGCCAACGGAACGGCTCCTTATCCCGTGATGACCCCCTGGGGGCCGCGGGTGCAGGATGTCGAGGTGAAAATCGACGAGGATGTGCTCAAGGACATTGCCGCCCGGACCGGCGGCCGCTATTTCCGCGCCACCGACAAGACCAAGTTGGCCGAAATCTACGCCGAAATAGGCAAGATGGAGACCAGCCGCATCAGTGTGGACAGCTTCCCCGTCTACAAGGAACTCTACGAGAAATACGCTGACTGGGCCCTGATCCTGATGCTCCTTTTCTTTGTTTTTGAAATTGTATTAATCAGGAGGTTGCCGTGATTATCTTTGCCCGTTATATGATTCTCTGGCTGCTGATCGGCGTGCCTCTCATCCCGCTGCTGTATGCTCTGACGCGTTATTTGCGCCGCCGTCGCATCCGGGCGCTCGGCGATGAAGCCCTTGTCCGCCGGATGATGCCTTCCGTGTCTCCGGCCAAAGTCTGGACCAAGATCATTTTGCTCACACTGGCCTATGCTTTTGTGGTGCTGGGTACGGCCCGTCCGCAGGTGGGAGCCAAGCTTTCCCGCAAGGAAAGCAAAGGGGTGGAGATTATGATTGCCCTCGATGTGTCCAACTCGATGCTGGCAGAAGACTATGCGCCGAACCGGCTGGAACGGGCGAAACTGGCGGTGTCCAAATTGGTGGACCGGCTCAGCGGCGACCGGATCGGACTGGTGATTTTTGCAGGGAGTTCTTTTGTCCAATTACCGATTACGACCGATTATGTGTCGGCCAAGATGTTCCTGTCGTCCGTTTCTACGGAGTCCGTGCCCATCCAGGGAACGGCCATTGCGGATGCCATCCGGCTGTCGATCAAATCCTTCAGTCCCCAAAGCGAAAAGAGTCGCGTGGTCATTGTGATTACGGACGGCGAGAACCACGAGGACGATCCGGTCAAGATGGCCAAGGAAGCCTTTGAGAACGGGGTGCGCGTCTTCACGATCGGAGTCGGTTCGCCGGAGGGCAAGCCCATTCCGTTGAACGGGGAGTACATCAAGGACAAGGACGGCAATATCGTGGTGACCAAACTGGATGAGTCCACCCTTCGGGAAATTGCTTCTGAGGGCGGTGGCGCCTATGTCCGCGCGGGCAACGGGGAATTCGGCCTGAATCCCATCATCGACAGCATCCGCAAAATGGATAAAGAAAAATTCGATGCCATTGTCTTTGAAGAATACAACGAACTCTTTATGTATTGCTTTGCCGTGGCCTTGGTCCTGATGGTGGCAGCGATGCTGCTTTCTGAGAAAAAATGGAAAAAACAATGGTTCTGATGCGCAATCTGATAAAATATATCGTGTTGATGCTGGGCCTGATGAGCGTGGCCGCTCCGGCCGGGGCGGTGGATGATCGCATCAAGGATATCCGCGGCGGCAACCGCCATTTTGACAAATCGCGCTATCGTAAGGCGGAACTGGACTACCGCCGGGCGTTGGTCAAGGATTCCACCTCGGTGGATGCCAGTTATAATCTGGCCAACACGCTCTATCGGATGGAAGACTACGAACAGGCGATGAAGGTCATGCAGGGGGTGTCGAAAGGGGCTGATGAGAGCGAATTCAAGGGCGATTTCAATTACAACCTGGGCAATGTCTGCGTGGCCCGCAAAGACTGGGGATCGGCCGTAAAAGCATACAAGAAAGCGCTTTTGGAGAATCCGGGCGATCTGGATGCGAAGGAGAATTATCTCTACGCCAAGGCGATGCTCGACGAGCAGCAGAAGCAACAGCAGAACCAGGACCAGAATCAAGATAACAAGCAAGATCCGAATAAAGACCAACAGAATCAGAACAAAGATAAAGATCAAAACAACAAAGATCAGAATCAAGATCAGAATAAGCAGGACCCGAACCAGCAGAACCAAGAGCAACAGGATCAGCAGAATCCGCAGAATCAGGAGCAGCAGGTGAATCCGCAGGCGGCCCAGCAGATGCTTCAGGCCATTCAGGAGAAGGAGAAGCAGACGCAGGAAAAAGTGGAAAAGGAGAAGGCGGCGCTGGTCGGTAAAAAGAAACGCGAAAAGAACTGGTAATGAGAAGAATAGTCGTTTTAATCATCCTTTTTATGGCGGCCCTGGCCCGCGTGGGGGCGCAAACGCTCAGCGTCGAGGCACCCAATCTGGTGGCGGTAGGGGAGCAGTTCAATGTGAGTTTCGTCTATGACGGCAATGAATCGGTTTCTGATTTCAATTGGAACGGCGGCGCTGAATTCCAGGTGATTTGGGGGCCGCAGCAGGGAAGTTCGACCAGTATCAGCATTGTCAACGGCAAGACGACCAAAACAGTACGTCGCAGTTATACCTATGTGCTGCAAGTTTCGACGCCCGGAGTTTTTAGTTTGCCGCCGGCTACGTTGAAAGCCAAGGGACAGTTGTTGACTTCGCCCGAACGTCGGATTGAAGTAGTCGGTTCGGCACACTCCCAGAGTCCTTCGGCCGGTTCGGCACAATCGGGAAGCCCTTCCGGCACTCCTTCGCCATCCGCCCAGGTGGAGAAAGGAAACGACATCATTCTCAAGATGGTGCTTGACAAGCGCACGGTTACCATCGGCGAGCCGGTCAGGGCGACGCTCAAACTCTATCAACGCGTCAATATTACGGGTTTTGACGATGTGAAACTACCTTCCTTCAACCATTTCTGGAGTCAGGATGTCACCCCTCCCGGGGATATCCGTTTTATCCGGGAAAACTACAAGGGAGCCATCTACAACGCGGCCGTTATCAAAGATTATGTGATTATTCCCCAGAAAAGCGGGCAGCTCGTCATCGAGCCGGCCGAATTGGTCTGTCTGGTCTATCAGCGGATTTCCCACAATACGGGCAGTATCTTCGACGGATTTTTCGATGATTATACCACCTTGCGCAAACGGGTGGCTACCGATCCGGTTACGGTGACGGTGCGCGATCTGCCCCGTCCTGCGCCCGATGGTTTCTGCGGAGGTGTGGGAAAGTTTGAGATCAGCGCCCGCGTCAGCCGGGACAGCCTGAAAACCCACGAGGCGGCATCCCTTTTCGTGACGGTCAAAGGGAAAGGGAATCTGTCGTTGTTGGAGGTCCCCAAAGTGCAATTCCCGCCTGATTTTGAGTTGTATGATGTGAAAATCAGCGACAAAATCGATAAAAACTCCGGAGGCATCGCCGGTAGCCGGACCTACGAATTTCCGTTCATTCCCCGCAGTTGGGGCGACTTTTCCATCCGACCGATTGAGTATGCCTGGTACGACATCACAACCAAAGGCTATGTGAAAAGTACCACAGCGGAAATTCCGGTGGTTGTTTTGCGGGGAGAAGAAAACGCGGGCACATCGAATGACCCGCAAATCATCATTGCCGGAATCAATAAAAAGGGCGTGAAAGATCTGGGCAGCGACATCCGTTTCATCCACACGGAAAACAAGGGGCTGCACGCAGATGATCCCTTCCTGCTGGGTTCCAGGATGTTCTATATCATCTTATGTACAATGATCGGGGCGGCAGCTGCGGCACTGGTTGTCGGGCTGGTACGCCGCGCCCGCAGTGCGGATGTGGCCGGATCTCGCAAGCGCAAAGCTACGCGCATGGCCCGCAAGCGCTTGAAACAGGCCCGGATGTTGCTGGACAAAGGCATTGTGTCCGCTTTCTATGAAGAATTGCACAAAGCGCTGGTGGGCTTTGCCTGCGATAAACTCAATATGCCAACCGCCCGTTTCACCAAAGAAAACCTCCAGCAGGAGTTGACGGCCCGGCAGGTGAATGCCGAAGATGCCGCCGCCTTCATTGGACTGCTGGATGCTTGTGAAATGGCCCGTTATAGTCCCACCGACGGACAAGAGGCGATGCGCAGGCACTTTGAACAAGCCGAACAACTGATTTCAAACCTGGACTCCCGGATGACTGAAAAGAAAACCATTCTTCCGTTGGTGGCGCTTTTGTTGATGCTGACAGGAGCTCCCGTTGCCCATGCGGCGACCGATTATGTGGATTCGCTTTGGACAAAGGCGACCGCCGATTACAGCGCGGGCCAGTATGAAGACGCGGCCCGGGACTATGCTTCCATTGCCGCTCTTGGATTGCAATCGGCTGACTTGCATTACAACTGGGGCAATGCCTGTTACAAGCAAAAAGACTACGGTCACGCCATTCTTCACTACGAAAAGGCCCTCAAACTGAACCCTTCGATGAACGATGCCCGATACAACCTCGAGATGGCCCGGTCTTTTATCGTGGACGATATCGAGCAGGTGCCCGAATTGATTTTTGTAACTTTCTTCCGCAAGATACGCAATGGATTGTCTGCCAATATATGGACTTGGATTTTCCTGCTGACTTTGGCGGCAGGCCTGCTCTTTGCGGTCCTTTTCTTCCTGCAAGAAGAGTCTTCCGCCCGCAGGCGGGACTTCTTCTGTGGATTGACGGCTTTTCTGATAGCCGTCATGGCTCTTCTTTTCGCGAACCGGCAGAAAGCGGATTTCACGGCCCGGGACAGCGCCGTCATCGTGCGCAGCGTGGTGGAAGTGCGCAGTTCGCCCACCGACGAGGGGGCTTCGAGCCTGTTTATTCTTCACGAGGGAACCAAAGTGCGTTTGCTGGACTCAGTCGGACGCTGGAAAAATATCGAATTGTCGGACGGCAGGCAGGGCTGGATGAAAGATTCTGATTTGGAAATTATCTGATTTTTGACTAATTTTGAAAGTTTAATTAATATGCTTTCTAAATGAGGTCAATATTCTTTGTGTCCGCTTTGCTCTTCAGTCTGACAATGTCGGCGGCGACTCCCTCTGAACTTGCTGATTGGCAAGATCCCGGCATCGTCCAGAAGAACCGTCTCCCGATGCGTTCCTCTTTCTTTACCGACGGCGACTATGTCAGCCTGAACGGAATCTGGGATTTTCGTTTCTTTTCCGACCGCAAGGATGTGACCCGCGATGGCTTTTCCGCTCTTCCCCTCAAGGAGGAGGGCAAAGGCTGGAAGTCGATGCAAGTGCCCGGGCTATGGGAATTCGCCGGCTATGTAGACCCGCTGTATGTCAATACGGTGTATCCCTGGAGCGGCCATTTTCCCAATACGCCACCCCTTGTTCCCGATGAGCATAATTATGTGGGACAGTACCGTCGCGTCATCACGATTGACAAGGATTGGCAAGGACAGGATATTTTCCTGTGCATTGGTTCCGCGACTTCCAATGTGCGCGTGTTCGTCAATGGCAAGGAAATCGGATACAGCGAAGACAGCAAACTCGAAGCGCGTTTTGATCTCACGAAATATGTCAAGGTGGGGGACAACCAACTCGGTCTGGAGATTCAGCGCTGGTGCGACGGCACCTATCTGGAGTGCCAGGACTTCTGGCGTTTTGCAGGCCTTTCCCGTGAGACTTTTATATATGCCCGTCCAAAAGCCCGTGTGGAAGATGTGAAATTCACGGCTTCCGCCGAAGGGGTTTTCGACTTCAAGGCCGAAGTGACTGCCGGCGTGAACGCGCTGCAACTGGACTTGACCGCTCCCGACGGCAGCCCGGTGTTTTCCCGGAAAGTCGATGTGAAAGGGGGTGAAAAATCTGAAACCGGCTTCCGTGTGGTGCGTTTCAAGGAGTCGGTAGCCAACCCTGCCCGCTGGAGCGCCGAGACGCCCCATCTCTACGATTTGAACGTTGCCATGCTCAGCAAAGGAAAAACGACCGAGTCGGCCTGTTTCAAAGTCGGTTTCCGTACGGTCAAAATCCAAGGGAACCAGATGCTTGTCAATGGGCAGCCCATCCTCATCAAGGGTGCTAACCGTCACGAAATGAATGCCTACAAGGGCTATGTGGTGTCCGAAAAAGATATGCTCGAGGATATCCGCATTATGAAGGAACTCAATATCAATGCTGTACGTACCTGTCACTATCCCGACGACCCGCGCTGGTACGACCTCTGCGACAAATATGGTATCTATGTGCTGGATGAGGCGAATGTGGAAAGCCACGGTATGCGCTATGATCCGGAAACGACGCTTGCCCGGCGGGCGGATTTTGAATTCGCCCATGTGGACCGCGCCCGCCGTATGGTCCTGCGTGATTTCAACCACCCCAGCATTATTGTGTGGAGTTTGGGCAATGAATCCGGAGAAGGCCCCAATTTTGAGAAATCCGCCGCTTGGGTTCGCTCCTACGATTCCACCCGCCCTGTACACTACGAGCGTATGCGCGAAACGCCGGTCTCCGACTTCAACTGCCCGATGTATTACAGTTACCAGCAGTGCGTCAACTATCTGGAGAAGGGCTGGACTGGTCGTGAAGCGGAGATAGCCCGCCGGGCGGGTTGGGATGGAACTCCCAAGCAGGACAAACCCCTCATCCAGTGCGAATACGCCCACGCGATGGGTAACTCGATGGGCGGTTTCAAGGAATACTGGGACCTCATTCGCCAATATCCCGGCTATCAGGGCGGTTACATCTGGGACTTCGTGGACCAGGGTATCGTATGGCCTACCGATGCCGCCAAGTACGGCAGCGACAGAATCATTGCCTACGGCGGCGACTTCAATGACTACGACCCGTCTGATAATGATTTCAACTGCAACGGAGTCATTGCGACCGACCGCAGCCTGCATCCGCACGCCTATGAAGTCCGTTACCAACAGCGCAACATTCTCACCAACGCTGCGCCGGAAGATGTGTTGGCCGGCAACGTGCAGGTGTATAATGAGAACTTCTTCATCGACCTTTCCAACTATCGGATGAACTGGATGCTCCAGTGCGAAGGCGTGAATGTCCTTTCCGGTACGGTGGAGAACCTGAAAGTACCCGCACAGCAGACCGTCACCGTCGCGCTTCCCGGACTGGACCGTGCCGCCATCGAAAAAGCGTGTGGCCCCCTCGGCGGAAAGGATGTCTATCTGTATGTGGAATATGCGCTCAAAGCCAAGGACGGTCTGCTCGATGCCGGTTTTGTGACAGCTTACGACCAGTTGCCTGTCGTCAAGGCCGGAGCCAGGGCATTCGAACTCTGTCCCAAGGCACCCCGGGTCGTCGAGACCGATGCCGCCGTCTGTTTCAGCGGCATTCGCCGTGGATGCGGAATGCAGCGTACTTCCTGGAGCGTTGTCATCGACAAGAAGAGCGGTTTTGTCACCAGTTATTGTCTGGGTGGCGTCGAATTGCTCCAATCGCCCGTCAAGCCTAGCTTCAACCGTGCTTTCACTTCCAATGACCGCGGCGCGTTGAAACATGCCCGCGGAAGCAAGAAGAACAGGAGGCATATCGCCAAGATGGACCAGTGGATTGAACCGCTGTATGAAGTGGCTTTTTTCCAATGTGAAGGCAGTTGCGTGAAAGTGAGTTATCGTCCCATTGCGGACGGCAAGGCGGCCGTCTCCCTCGAATATACCGTGGATGCTGCCGGTAATCTTGTGATTGTCGAAAAGATGGAGGATGCCGGTGATTTGGCCTCCGCCCCGCTGCTGGGCCGTTTCGGAATGGAATTTTCGATGCCCGGCACCTATTCGACCGTTGCATTTTATGGGTATGGCCCGTTTGAGACCTATTGCGATCGTTTTTCTTCCGCCACGGTCGGATGCTATACCCGGCGGGTGGAAGATCAATACCACTATGGCTATGTGACTCCGCAGGAGAGTGGTACGCACGTCGGTTTGAAGTGGTTTGAGACCTTGGATGACAACGGCACCGGCCTGCGTATCGCCCGTTTGGACGGGGAAGAATTCTCCGCCTCGGCCCTGCCGCTGAGCCGTTTGCAACTCAACCAGGATATCACAGGCATCACGCATTCCCTTCAGTTGAAGGGTCTGGCTTGTGAGAACCGCCGCAGCGAAGGGGCGACCTGGGTGAATTTCGATCTGATACAGATGGGGCTGGGTTGTGTCAACTCCTGGAGCGAACTTCCCCGCGAGGAATATCTCGTCAAGCCGGAGCCCCGCAGTGTTTCTTTTGTGATCAGTCCTGTCCTTAACATCAATTAGATATGATGATAGAGAAGTATTTTTGTGTAGCCGGACATCGGTTCGGGGTGCGCTGTCCGGATTGGGTGCTTTCTTCCTATGAGCCATTCGAGGTCAAGATAGCCAGGGAGGAGTGCCTCTTCTTTTTGGAGGTAATGCCCGAAGATGATATGCCAGCTCTGCTTGCGCCTTATCGGGAACTTACCCGATGCAACGAAGAACCACCCTATCTGTGGCTCTATGAAAACAAGGTGGACCCGGCTCTTGATGATGTCCTGTTCGGTTTTTCCCTGCAAGAAGGGGAGTCGGCCGCTTTGCTGGAGATTCCTGCCGATTTGAGACAACCCTGTCGGTTGAAAGTTCGCCGGCGCATCGCGCGCAGCGAACTGGATTGTTGTGTCAACAACGCTCTGATGTTGTTATATACCCTCTACACCACGCCCTTTGATACCCTGATGATTCATTCCTCCGTCACGGTCTTCGAGGGGAAAGGCTATTCCTTCCTGGGCAAGAGCGGTACGGGGAAGAGCACGCACAGTTCCCTTTGGCTCAAATATATCGAGGGTACCTGGCTGCTCAATGACGACAACCCGGTCATTCGGCTGGAGGCTGACGGCACACCGTATATTTATGGTACGCCCTGGAGCGGCAAGACGCCCTGTTACAAGAATGAGCGCGTCCCCCTGGGCGCTATCGTCCGTCTGGAACAGGCTCCCTATAATAAAATCACGCGCCTGAAGGGCCTGGAAGCTTATACAGCCTTCCTGCCTTCCTGTTCCAGCCTGAAATGGAAACGGAGCCTGGAAGATGCTTTGTGCCGGACGGTGGAGACCGTCGTCAGCAAGGTGGGGGTGTGGCATCTGGAATGTCTGCCCGACGAGGCGGCGGCCCGTTTGTCCAACAGTTCCATTACCCGGTAACATTGTGCGGTTCACGGATTGAAAAAATACTTTTCATATTTCTTCCGTTCGGTGGCGCCCTATCGTTGGTCTTTGATAGGGGCCGTCTTTTGCAGCTTTATTCTGGCAGGATGCTCTTTCGTCTTTGTCTGGCTGTCCAAGGCGCTCATCGATACGGCGACCGGACACGCTAAGGGACAACTGGTCGTGCTGGGAGCCGCTTTTGCCGCTGTTCTTCTGGTCCGAATCGGGACGCGTTCCCTTCGCAGCTGGCTGCTGGCCCATTGTTCCGTCAAGATGAAAAATGCAATGCGCCAGCACCTTTTTGATTCGATTCTGCAGATGACCGCTACTGCGAGGGGGAAGATGCACTCCGGAGACATCGTCAACCGGCTGGAGGGAGACGTAGGCGCGGCTGCTTCCGCATTTTCCGGAACCGTGCCCAATCTCGTCGGCACCGTCTTGCAACTGGGCGTAGCCGTTACCTACCTGCTCATCCTGGACGCCCGTCTGGCCTGGCTGATGATTGTGATTGTTCCTACCGGTCTTTTTGCCGCCCGCTACGTGATGCACAAGTTGCGCGAGATGACCAAGGATATCCGAAAGAATGACAGCCTCGTCCAGTCGCATATCCAAGAGAGCGTACAGCACCAGAGCCTTATCAAGACGATGGAGTATGACAACCAGAGCAGTTCGAGCCTGACGGAACTCCAGAGCGACTTGTATGAGAAAACCATGCGCCGCACGGGTTTCAGCATCGCCGCCAATATCATTTCCTCCCTCTGTTTCTCCGGGAGTTACGCCCTCGCCTTTTTATGGAGCGTGAGCGGCATTGCGGCCGGGACGATTACATACGGCTTGATGACGGCGTTCCTGCAGCTTGTCAACCAGGTCCAGCGCCCGTTGGCGGAAATGGGGGACCAACTTCCTACGCTCTTCCACTGCAGCGCCTCTATCGACCGTCTTCTGGAGCTGGAGCATATGGAAAAAGAAGAATTCTGCGATCCCGTTTTGCTGGATGGCGTCTGCGGCATCCGGGTGGAAGACCTTTCTTTCCGGTATGAGCCCGGAGAAAAAATGATTTTCGAGCATTTCAACCACGATTTCAAACCGGGCAGCAAAACCGCCCTCGTCGGAACGACCGGCGTGGGCAAGACCACCCTCATCAAACTGATGCTTTCGCTTCTGAAGCCCGAGTCGGGCTCCATTCGTTTCTACAGCGAGCGCTCCGCTCCCGAGACGGCTTCTCCCGCCACCCGTTGCAACCTGGTCTATGTACCCCAGGGAAACAGCTTGCTCAGCGGCACCGTCCGTGACAATCTGCTGATGGGCGACCCGGATGCGGATGAGGAAAAAATGAAGGACGCCCTCTATACGGCAGCGGCCGATTTTGTGTTGGAAAGCCCGGATGGCCTGGACCGCGAGTGCTCGGAGGCCGGCGGCGGTTTCAGCGAGGGACAGGCCCAGCGTATCGCCATCGCGCGCGGATTGCTGCGTCCCGGGAGCATATTGCTGTTGGATGAATTCTCCTCCGCCCTCGACCCGAACACCGAAACCCTGTTGTTGGAGCGTCTGTGCGAACGTCGTCCCGAGGCGACGGTCATCTTCATCACCCATCGCGAGCAGATCGCGCATTATTGTGATTTCGTTTTAAAATTATAGATATATGAGAATCAAATCCGGATTTGTTTTTAGAGAAGTGTGCGGCCATCAGGTGGTCACGGCAGAAGGTTTGTTGCATCTCAATTTCAACAAATTGCTTGTGCTCAACAATACCGCCGCCTTTCTGTGGAAAGAGGTAGAAGGAAAAGACTTTACGCTGCAAGACATGGCAGATGCCCTGGTTCGCGAATATGAGATTGAAACGGACCTGGCCCTGAAAGATGCCCGGAACCTGCTTGACAGTTGGAAGGCTGCCGGCGTCTTGGACGAGGAATGACGCTTTTCGAGGAACAGTTTCTCTGGCTCCTTCGGGCCGGATTATGGGGAAAAGAAGAAACCGAATTCCCCATGATTGCCGCGTGCTATATCGACTGGACCTCACTCTTGTCGCTATCCAAACGCCAAACGACCCTGCTGCTTGTTCAAGACGGCTTGGAAGTTCTTCTGGATGGGCAGAAAGCCCGAAATAATGAAAGGGTGGTCATTCCCCCCCGTGCCCTGCTGAAGATTCAAAATCTGCGGATACAGACGCAGAATGTCCATCGGGATCTGAATCAGATTATTTCCGAAATCGACCGTTTGCTTCGTGCTTCCGGTATCTTTACCGTTCTGCTCAAAGGCGAGTCTATGGCTGCTATCTATCCCCGTCCGGAAAGTCGGAATTGCGGGGATATCGATCTCTTTGTGCATCCTGAAGATTATAAACAAGCCGCCACCTTGTTGGCTTCCCGTTTTGAGGCTGTTACAAAAAAGACCGAAAAGCACGGATCCTTCCGCAGGGGACACTATAATATAGAATTACATTTCCGTACCTTGGTGCTCCAGCGGCCGTGGCTCCGCCGTTATTTTGATGAGTATTCCCAATCTGTCCTCTCGCAGCCCAAGGATTTGCTGGAACTTCCTTTTGCCGACGGGAAAGTCCTGGTGCCGCCGATCATCTATAATGCTGTATTTTTACTGGGGCATATCTATCATCATTTTATCGAGGGGGGCATCGGCTTGCGTCAAGTGTGTGACTGGACGCTTTACGTGAACCTTTATATGTCGGACATCGACAAGGATGAACTAGCCCGCCGTCTCACTCGTTTCGGCCTGATGGACGCCTGGCGGGTATTCGGCTGTCTGGTCGTCCGCTATCTGGGGCTTTCTCCCGAAAAAATGCCGTTTTATGATCCGCGGGAGCAAGACAGGGCGCGGCGTGTCCTTTCCATTATTCTTCGCGAGGGAAATTTTGGCCGTTATGGCCGGGGTGATCTGGCCGGGAAAAAAGATGACAGTTATTCCCGCAAAAAAAGCAAATCGCTCCGCCTGTTCTTTCAGCGGACGAAGCTCCGCTTTTCTATTTTCCCGGAAGATGTCTTGCTTTATATCCTGAAATGGGCGGGTGAAAGTATGTCCCGCGTGTGGAACAAGCGCTGAATGAGCTATCGCTTGAGGTTGAGCAACTGCTCAACCACCTTCTCCGAAAGACATTTCTTATACAAGGTCAGTTCCAACTGTTTCACCCGGTGTGTGTCCGTGCCGAAAGTGTAGTACATTCCGTGATCCAACAACCATTCCGCCTTGGCCTTTTCCATGTCTCCATAGGAACCGAGGAGGGAAGGTAAGTTGAGTTGCAGAAGTATCCCTTTGAAATAGAGGTCTTTGTAGTCGCTTTCCTTCATGTAAATGTAGCGCTCCGGATGGGCGAGTATAGGACGGTAGCCTTTTTCTTTGATGCGGACGAAAATTTCATCCATGTTCAAGGGCGGAAATACGGTACTGGTCTCGACAAGCACTGTTTCGCTCTCGTAAGTGGTCAGTAGCGGGGTGCTTTCCAAACGTTCGGAAAAGAGGTTGTCCATCATATATTCCGCTCCCAAATGGAGCGTTACCTGACGATGGCCGGGTTTTGCTTCCGCGGCATAGGCCTCACATACATGTTGAAAGCGAACCTTCAAATCTTCCTCCCTGTTGGGCATATCTTCCATGATATGCGGGGTCAGCCACTGATGCTGAATACCGGCCTCTTCCATCAGATGCAGGCAAGCGAGGGTGTCTTCCAGTGTCTTGATGCCGTCGTCCACACCCCACAGAAGATGACTATGACAGTCAGTTCCGCCTTCCAGAAGACCGATGTCAATCAGCTTGTATTTCTTGCCGAAAGGCCACATATACTATTCCTGATGGTATTTTGCCATTCCGTATTTTCCATAGAGATGGTATCCATAGCCGCCATACAACTTGTTGGCATAGTCGATGCCGTTGAGGATGATAGCCATATGCGGATATTTCTCGTTGCGGTACAGGTTTTCGATAAGCGGCAGATTCTGTTTGTCGAACATCCCGGCCCGAATCGTGAAAATCGTGATGTCGGCTTTTCGGGCGATAATGGCGGTGTCCGCAACGATGTCGATGGGCGGACAATCGAGGAACACATAATCGTAGCGCTCCTTGACATAGTCAATCATCTGCTCATATTGTTCCGTCAGCAGCAATTCCGCCGGGTTGGGCGGCAT
>JAGCUV010000069.1 GCA_017962705.1 Bacteroidales bacterium | reverse complement strand
GATGATTTTCATGCTCCTGTGCGGGAGCTTGGTTCTTGCTTTTGCCGAAGATGACAAATGGCTCCGCATCGAGGCGGCCGACCTGAACCTGATAGGAAAGGCATTCGAAACCCCTAACCCTTATCATCGCGTGGACACGCTGAAATACGACCTGGTAGAGAAACGTATCAAAGAAGAGGCCCGTGATGCTGCTGGCCTGGCCGTTCTCTTCCGGACCGATGCTACAGAAATCGGTGTTTCCATCGTCTTTGGTCCCTATCGGTCCAAACAGTCTTACCGTTCTTATCGCGGAGTTGACCTGTACATCAAGAAAGAGGGGAAATGGCTGTGGGCCGGAATGGATGATTTTCACGCCGACCACAACGACTCCCAGGCCGTTAAAAGAGTGGTTTGGGATATGGATGATTCGGTGAAGGAGTGCATACTGTATCTTCCTATCGAAGCGGAGATTTACTCATTGAAAGTTTGTGTCCCGAAGGGGGCTAAAATCGAGCCGATGGTGTCTCCGTTCCGTCACAAAATCGTGTTCCATGGCAGTAGTTTTACCCATGGCATTTCTTCCGAGCGTGCCGGTATGAGTTATCCGATGCAGTTTATGCGCCGTACTGGCCTTCAGGTCATCCCGATGGGCTTTTCCGGTGTATGCAAAATGCAGCCCTATATGGCTGATATGTTGGCTGACGTAGAGGCGGATGCCTATATCTTCGATGCCTTCTCCACCCTGACGGAACTCTGATCAAAGAGCGTTTGTTTCCCTTTATCGAAAGGATGATTTCTGCTCACCCGGGGAAACCCTTGATTTTCCAACGTACCATCTATTGGGAACGAGGCAACTTTAATCTCACAGAACGCGCCCGTACGGAAGGCAAATGGGCTGCTTCCGACAGTCTGATGAAGATAGCCTGCAAGAAGTATCCTGACGTGTACTACATCAAGACCGATGCTTCCTCCGGCAACGATGAATCGTTTACGGCGGACGGCGTCCATCCTACAGGTTTCGGATACAGCCGTTGGGAACGCTCCGTCGAAAAACCAATTCTGAACATCCTCAAGAAATACAAGATAAAGTAGTTGGGAAATATCCGAAATTTGCGCTCATCGAATTGCTATGAAAAGAATATTGCCGTTTTTTTTGTGTCTGCTGGCATGGGTACTTGTGGCTTTTGTTGCCCATGCGGGTGTGGGGCAGGGGAGCGTCCAAGAATATACTACGCTTACCGCCCAGTACAGGTCCGAAGACAAGAATTGCTATCTGGAGATTTCTTACAAGGACGGGGCTGCTGACAGACCTGTTATCGTTTGGTTCCATGGTGGGGGCTTACAAAGGGCATCGCCAAGACGCCGGCAGAACTCTTGACGGAGGATTATGTGGTGGCGTCGGTGTCGTACCGATTATACCCGGATGTAAGCGTAAAGGAAATCATCGATGATGCCGCTTTGGCGGTAGCGTGGGTGGTAAAGAATGCTAAACAGTACAGTGGTTCTCTGGACAAGATATACTTGTCGGGGCATTCTGCCGGAGGGTATTTGGTTTCTATGATTTCGCTTGATAAGTCCTATCTGGCCCGATATGGGGTAGACGCCAATATGATCGCCGGAGTTATACCATTGAGCGGTCAGATGATAACTCACTTCACAGAACGCAAGGCGAGAGGGATGGAACGGACCAAAATAGTCGTCGATGAAATGGCGCCTTTGTAGAGCGGGATTGTTCAGCTCCGGCGCTCGCCGCCTGGGAAACTGGAAACTGGACTTCCCGTTACCCCGGAATTCTTGCGCCCCAGGCATTTATGGCGGATGCCTTCGCCCGTTATGTGGATGCTGTAGCCGCTGCCGGTAAAAAGGAGTACGATATTCCCGTATTTGCGAATGCCTGGCTCAAGCCGGTGGATGCACCGTTTGGTGTTTATCCCAATGGTGGCCCGCGCATCGCCGTGTTGGATATATGGAAGGAACTGACGCCTCATCTGGACTGGCTATCGCCAGACATTTATGACCCGGGCTTCGCCGAACTGTGTGCAGCATATACCGGTGACCAGATTCTGTTTATCCCGGAGACACAATGCCGGGCGGGGCGTTTGTATTATGCTCTTGGAGAAGCTCATGCGAAAGGAGTTTTCGGCTTTGGTTATGAAGAGTACTACGACGACCCTTATTTTGTGCAGGAGTGCCGCGTACTGTCGGAATTGGTGCCGATGATGGATGAAAGCCGCCCGATGCGGGGTTTTTACCGGGAGCCGGACGTGGATGCTCTAGACGGAGAGGTTTCCCTTTCCTTCGGGGATTACTGCTTTGACGTGCATTACATCCCAGGCGAAAAGAATGCCCACGGATTGATTATCCGAACGGGCGAAGATGAATTTATTGTCGCAGGGGTAGGTGCATGGATAGATTTCCGCCACGGCAGCGATTTCTGTAAACTGGCTTCCTGTGAAGAGCTGGAGGGCGGAAAGGTTTACCAGGTCATCAACGGAGATGAAACCGGTCATCACAATATGCTTTATCTTCGTGGACGGTTGTTCCTTAATGATTATGAATCACCTGACGGTTCGGTTGTCCCCGCTCCGATGTATCGCCTGAGTCATCAGCGACGTTTCCTTGAGTCGGCTCACAAGCGCTTCAAGGTTTCCGGAATCTACCGTATTAAACTCTACACCTATAGTAAATAAATCATGCTCACTCTGCAAACAGGTCGTCAAGCGTCAAGAATCGCTGACAGACATCGGCGTTCCTGTTCTTCTCACAGCCGAGCGTGGTGATGAGGACGGTCTGCACGCCTTTCTTGGTTTTTGTCTCACCCATGAACCGGGAAACGCGGCGCTCAATCTTCTCCCTCTCCTCTTTGGACATCTCGTACTTGGTTCGCGAATACTTGATTTCAATGATATCCACAAAGTCATCGCTGCGGTCAATAATCATATCAATCTGGACCTTCGGGGATGTCTCCTTGCTGCGGAAGGAATAGTATTCGGTATGGATGGTGTCCAGATGCAGCGCCTGGAGAATCTCTTGGATGTGCGCCATGCAAACCCTCTCGTAAGATAGGCCGTACCAGGTGTTTTGCATCGGGGAATTCAATGTGTTCTTCCAGAAATTGCGGTCCGTACTGGGATTGGCGCAGAACTGGAGGTAGAAGAGCGTGTAGAAATCCATCAACTGGTATATCTCGCCGTTTTTCTTGAGGCCGTTGCGGTAACTGCGGATGAAATCGCAGGCCACAAGATCCTTCAGCATCTCAGTTAGTCCATCTCCCGACTCAATGCCGACTGCCTCAGAAATCTCTGTTCGAGTGAGTCCAGTTTTATTCGCGGCGAGAGCTTTGATGATGTCCATATAACGCTCCGGGCTCTTGAAAACTGAACGATACAGGCGACGGTATTCACTGCGCAGCGGAGCATCCTCGGAAAAGAAGAGATTGTCAATGTTGGCAGGCAGGCTTTCATCCATATCCAAGAGACTCAGGTAGTAAGGGACGCCACCCAGCACCATATAGGCCTGCAAGATAGACAATCGGCTCCACTTGGCTTTCTTTGAATTGAAATACCGCTCTGTCTTTTCCAGATTGAACGGGTGGAGGTGAATTTCGTGTGTCCTCCTGTTGTGGAGACCGCCCTTATTGTTCAGCACATTCTTGGTCATCCAAGAGGTGGCTGAGCCGCAGATGATCAAGAAGGCATTATCCTGGCGGGATGCATACTTATTCCAGAAATGGCCCAGCGCCCGGACAAAGCCAGAGTTGGGTGTGTCGAAGCAAGACACCTCATCAATGAAGATGACGCATCTTTTCTTGCGCTTCGATTTGGCAATCAATTTTGCCAGGGCAGAGAAAGCGTCCAGCCAATTACCCGGAGTAGGACCCGTATAACCGTATTCCGTCAAGGAATCAGTAAAACTCTTCATCTCTTCCTCATAAGTGCCTTCCAGGATACCGGTTGCAAAGAAATCGAACTTGTCCTTGAAGAAACTCCGGACAATGAATGTCTTTCCCACTCTGCGCCTGCCGTACAGGGCAATGAACTCGGGGCGGTCTGTGCCGTAATACTTTGATAGTAAATCTAATTCAAGTTCTCGGCCAATAATCTTTTCCATTTTTGCAACTATTAACTGTGCAAAGATAGCAAAATCAGATGATTAAGCAATAGTGACTTCATCCAAAGTATGATAAAATTGGCTATGTTTGGATAGAATGACAGGATTGAGTGATTATTCGGGTGTAGTCTTTGCCGGACTTCACCTCAATGGGCAGACTGGCTGTATTTTCGTAATCATCCAAAATTGTACCGCGCGCGAGAAGTAGCAATTCAACAATATTGAAATATCATTCTTCAAAAGCAAAATGAAATTTGGAATTTATTTTTGAAATTTGCAACCATGAAAAGAATATTGTCGATTTTTTTGTGTCTGCTGGCTGCCTTTCTTCTTTTTTGGGGGTGTTCCCGGGAAATGGAAAGGGAGATCAATCTTTTTATGGGCACTGCCGGTGACAACGGACAGGTGTCTCCCGGAGCGGCCGTCCCTTTCGGGATGGTGTATCTTTGTCCGGACAGCGACCCGCCGGGACATGCCGGATATGACTATGCTGTGGATAAAATTCGCGGCATCAGCATCAACCGGATTGACGGGGTGGGCTGCTCAGGAGCCGGAGGCAATCTATCCATCCGACCGGCTCTTCCAAAGGAAGATTTGCGGATTGTAAAGGGAACGGAGACGGCGGTACCCGGGTATTATTCTGCACATTTGAACAATGGCGTAAAGGTGGAACTTTCGACGACAGGGACGGTGGGCGCGGAGCGCTATACATTCCCGGCCGGGAAGATTCCGACCCTCTCTGTTGATTTTTCATCAACCTTCGCACGGGGGAAAGATGCGGTACAATATGGGTATGAAATCACGTCCGACCGGACGATTCAGGGCTATGTGAGCTCTCGGAATGTCTGTAAAAAAGGTTGGTATAAGATCCATTATTATATCCATTTCAGCCGCCCTTTCATCGTCCGTAACGATACGGGGCACAGCGCCATCTTCGAATTTGAAGCGGCCGCGGACCCTGTGGAAATCCGGGTGGGTCTGGCTCCCTTGAATGCCAGTGACGCTGAATTACAAGTGAAAAAAGCGTCCGCCCTGTCGTTCGAAGCCATCCGCACCCAAGCCACCCGCTTATGGGACAAGCAGTTGGGAGTACTCTCTGTTAAGGGGGGAACCCAAGACCAGCGGACGCTGTTCCATACGC
Source organism: Bacteroidales bacterium (assembly GCA_017962705.1). Taxonomy (GTDB): domain Bacteria; phylum Bacteroidota; class Bacteroidia; order Bacteroidales; family UBA932; genus Cryptobacteroides. Next base: position 9,397 of record JAGCUV010000069.1, on the reverse strand, counting down.
TTCTTTATCGCTCCTGCCTGACTCCGCACCAGGTTACTTCTGCGTCAGGGGCCTATCGGGGGACCGATGGACAAACCTACCCAGCCGAGGGTTTTACCTACTATAGCTCCTGGTCCACTTGGGACACCTTTCGGACCAAATTCCCTCTGTTTACCCTGCTCTACCCTTCACGGATGCGGGATTTCTGTGAGTCCATGTTGAGGATTTACCGGACAGGAAAAGAGGATTGGGTCAGCGACTTTGAGTGTACGCCGAGCGTCCGTACGGAACACATGACCGTCATCCTGCTGGATGCCTGGATGAAGGGCATCCGGGATATCCGCCTGGCGGAATACTACCCCGAGATCAAGCAGGAAGCCTTGGCACGTATCACCCGGTCTGCTTCCGCCGATTATACTTTGGAAAGCATTCTGGATTTGTGGGCTGTGTCGAAGCTCGCCGGCATCGTCGGAGAGGAGGAAGACGCAAAGACCTTCGCTGCGCAGGCGGAATCCTTATTCCGGAATACCTGGGGAGAAGAGTTTATGGATATCGCACCCAACTATTGGGTCGTTCAGGATAAAGGAATCTATGAGGGAACGCGCTGGCAGTACCGCTGGGCGCTGCCCCAGTACCTCACGGTGATGGAGGAGATGCACGGAAGGGAAACCCTTCTGGATGAACTGGAATGCTTTTTCTCAAACCATCTTTACAACCAAGGGAATGAACCTGATATTCATGTTCCTTTCTTGTTCAATCGTTTGGGAGCCCCGGGAAAGACCCAGGATATCGTAAGGAACTTGTTGACAGAAGAGGGGATCCATCGTTACGGAACGCATGGCGAATTTCCGAAGCCCTATTATGGGAAAACCTTCAAAAACGAACCGGAAGGCTTCATTCCCGAGATGGACGATGATGACGGGACTATGAGCGCCTGGTATGTCTGGGCGAGTATGGGGCTTTATCCCATGGTTGTCGGAAGCGATGTCTATGAACTGTCCTCTCCCATTTTTGATGAAGTTGTTATATCCTTGGAAAATGGGAAGAAGATTATCATCGAGGCCAAGGGGCGCAAGAGTCCCGCCGATGTGATTCGCCGAATTTGCTGGAACGGAAAAGAAATAAAGGATTACCAGATTACCCATAACCAGTTGGCCGAAGGTGGCCGGCTTGTGTTCGAGTATGGATGTCATTGACAGGACTGTCATGCTGGAAAATGAGGCCTACTGCCGCCACTGATTGGGCGTCGTGCCTTTTTCTCGCTTGAAACAGGTGCAGAAATAGGCGGCTGAGCCAAAGCCTGTTTCATTTGCGATATCCATAATGGACATTTGTGTCTCGCGTAGCAACTGGCAGGCCTTTTCAAGCCGGATCTTATGGATAAACTGAAGGACCGAATCCCCAGTTAATTTCTTGATTCTGAGGTACAGGTTGGAACGGCTCATGCACAGGTCATCGGCAAGTTGCTCTACGCCGTAGGCTTCATTGCTTAGATTGCGCTCCATGGTGCGGACCGCTTTCAATATGAATGATGCGTCCTCCGGAGAAACCGGATCTTTGGTATAGTGAAGGACCGTCAACCGATCTATTCCGGCCTTTGACCATTCTGTAATGCGGTCTATTTCCGCCTGAGCCCGCTTCTTGTTGCTCAGATCGATGCGCCAGATGACGAAAGAGATCAGCATTAAGCCCAACAGAAAATAGATGACGATGGCGATGTCGCTGGCCCACCAGGGAGGACGAATGGTGAAAAGAAATTCCGCCATTTGTCGGGACTCTTGTCCTGAAATATTATAAGACTTTAGCTCGAAACGATATTTTCCGGGGCGAAGGGAGGCATAGGTGTCAGAAAAGGGCGACTCGGTGATTCTCCAGTCATTGTCAATCCCGCACAGCCTGTAACGGAACAAATCTTTCTGACGGGAAGAATAATTCGTAACGGAAAATCTGAAACTGATGGAGTTTTCGTCGTAATTGAGCAAGTTTTCACTGAAAGGCTGGTGCGTACCGTTAACAAAAAAATCGGTTATCCTGGGCGCAGACGAACTTTGCATCTTTTTCCGTGGAGTGGGGTCTATTCTGGTTATACCGCCGATACCGCCAAAATACACCGTACCGTCGCTTGCGCAGCAATGGGCATTCTTCGTAAAGTAATCGATGCCGATGCCATCCTCTTTGAAATAGCGGGAGAAGTCTTCGGCAGAAGGGTCGAAGCGGTTGAGCCCATATTCCGTGCCAATCCATAATATGCCCGCATGATCTGTTTCAATGGCGTTGATGAAACTGCTGGAAAGTCCGGACTGTCGGTCATAATGTATCCATTCTCCGGTAGATTGACGGATATAAAGACCGTTCCTTGCCGCAGCAATCAGTTTGTCTCCGCTTTCCAGAATGTCGTGGACATCCATTGCTGTGCTTTCTTTTTCGAAAGTTCCACAATCTGTTGCGTTGGCTCTTCTGCTAATCCGTGCCCGATAAAGGCCCGACTCAGAAGCAACCCATAGGTTATCTTCCTTGTCTTCGTAAAGTTTATAGATAAAGAGATTTCCGGAGGTCTCGATTTTACGTGCTTTCTTTTGCAGGGTGTCAAAAATATATACACCGGAGAGTGTTCCCAGCCATAGCTCATGTTCTCCGGCCGGAATGATGGAATAGACGGAGCGGGGATAATCCTTTCCATTGTAACCAATATGTTCTCCGGTTCTTCTGTTAAATTCAGACAATCCGCCGTCCAGTCCGAACCAGATTCGTTTGCCATCGGGCGAAAAGAACATTTTTTTGATACCGGCATCACTCGGATCAAATTTAAATTTGCGTCTGCTGATTTGTCGGGTAGAAGGTTCATAAACAAAAGTTCCCATACCCAATGTCCCTATCCATAATTGCCCTTCAGGGCTTTCTCCAATACAGCTGATTTGAAGTGCATTGGTGGGAATCCCGAGAGGAATCGTTTCAAAAGGATTGTCGTCCGTGTGGCAATAGTACACTCCTTTGTAGAATGATCCCAACCAGAGATCTCCTTCTATATCCCGGAACATACTCTTCAGGGAAATGGGATTGTCCGGGGGAGTAAAGCTGAAGACAAAGCGGTCTGTTGCCCCCTCATATGCATATACCCCATCTGCAGCTGCGATGATGAGCCGGTCGAAACGGTCACGACACAAGACGGGATACGTCTTTTGGGGTAACATCTGTGAATAGTCTTGTACACACCTGTCTTCAAGATTGTATCGGAAAATGCGCCCGCCCCGCGCTGTTGCCCAAATCTCATGCTCGGATAAAACAAGGATATCTACAATCCCGCATCCGGGGCAGATGGATTTTTCTTCCACCTGCTTCCCTTCGTCGGACTTGAAAACTGAAATGTCTCCGGAAAGAGTACCGATGGCCAGTATTCCAAAGCCTTCGTCGATGACGGTTGCTTCATGGCCGGTATAGCATGGTTTCTCGTCAAGCAGGTTTCCGGTGTTGATATCCAGGACTTTCATTTCGCCATTGATGACGACGATTATTTTTTCTTCCGGGATTTCAAGAAATGACGTAACGGCCCCCTGCAGTTTGTCCCTCATGGAGACAAATCGGTCTTTGGCCGGCTCATAGCGGCTGAGCCCGCCATCATAAGCCCAGATCCGGCCCTTGGAATCGGCATACACCAGTTGGTCGGCGCCTTCCACTTGGACAAAGTCCGGATCGCGCTCCAGATGATAAACGGTAAAATTATATCCATCGAAACGGTTTATGCCCTCGTATGTTGCAAACCACATGTTCTTGTCCTTGTCCTGCGTGATGGAGAAAACCGTATTTTGTGACAATCCCTCCCGCATGGTAAACTGCGAGAAAGTGACAACGGACAATAGGACGGCTAAAAGCGACATGTCAAATTAAGTTTTGAAGGGTGTTCCAGGGGAGGGTGATGCGGAGGATGCCGTACCGGGCCTCCGCGATTTCGCCCGCATCGTACATCCAGATGATGCCGCCGGGGGCGAATTTGAAATTGCCGTTGGGACGGACGGGCGCAGTGTGCAGGGGAATGTCGCGTGTTTTGAAGTTTTGGTGGAACGTCTCTGTCAGCAACCCGCTCAACTCCGACTCCCAGCCCTTCTTCTGGAAAAGGTCCGCTTCGTAAATCCGTCGCCCGTCCAGCGCATAATTATAGCCCCGCTCCCAAGCGTGAACCTGCCCGAATTCATCTTCGCGCAGATGGATATGGTAACTGACATAGTCCTTCCAGGTGCCGGCCAGATAACCATTGACATCCACCTCGTAAAATAAATCCCCCCGCAGGGTGTCGCGTGCGGCCGGGTAGTTGCTTTGGAGGCGGGCATTGAAATGGTCCGCCAGGATTTTGACCTCGCGCACAAATGCGTTGTCATCGTTCCGCAAGCGCTTGCTCGGGGGAAGTTCCCCGTTGCGTGCCTTAAGGACGGTTTCTTTCCCGAAGATTTCGCGAAGGACGTTTTCCTTCAAGGTGTCGCAAAGTGCGGGGTAGCTGATGTTTTTGTTGTCTATGATGCTGTCGGGATATTCGAGCACAATCGCCCAGTTGTAGCGGTCCAGCAGGTCGGGATTGGGAGAGAGCAATTCTTCATTGGCAAGCTCGATGAAACGGGTGGGAATGCGTACGGTACGCTCCTGCGAGCAGGCTGTCAGCAAGCAGAACAAGAGCGCGAGACCCCCGATCAGGGTCGGGGGTGACGCTTTTCGCGGCTTCTCTCGCGTCATGGCCAGCTCCTCTCGCGTCATGGCCGGCTTGACCGGCCATCTCATGCCTCGTCCTCCTTCCAGCCTTGGGCGCGGAGCGGCAGTTCTACGCCGTCCGGCATCACCAGGCTGGCACCCGCCTCCGGCAACGCCAGATGACCGATGACCTGCCAAGTCTGAAAATCGTGGCGGAATTTCTCGAATTGGTCGATGGGCAGGGTAAACAGGACGCGCCAGTCCTCTCCGCCGTTGAGGGCCGTGGACGCAGCGTCAATCTGCAATTCTTTGGCCGCCTCAAAAAGTCCGCCCCCGAAAGGAATGCGGTCGAGATAGATTTTGGCGCCGAGCCCGCATTGGCCGCTCAGACGTTTGACCGCATCGCTCAGTCCTTTGTCCACGCATACGCCGAGCGCAGGATAGAAACCGGCATCCGCCATCAACTTGGGGATATCGGCGTCCAGCACGGGCCGCAGGTAGTCGCCCACAAGGAGCTTGTGTTTCTCGAGCCCGGGCATTGACAGACCCCCGGTCAAGCCGGGGGTGACGCCGTCGAGGCCTTTCCCGTCATGGCCGACGCCTCTCGCGTCATGGCCGACGCCTCTCGCGTCATGGCCGACCCCTCTCGCGTCATGGCCGACCTGATCGGCCATCTTTGCTTTCTCCCGCTGCAAAATCTGCATACCCAGGAAGGCCCCGCCCACATTGCCGGACAGGCAGAGCAGGTCCTTGCTTTTGGGTGCCGGACGACGTTTGGCGTCCAAGTCCTTGATGAAACCATCGGCCGACAAAGCGATGCATAGTCCGTTGAGAGAAGCGGCGATATCCAGACTTACGCTTTCGTAGGCGTAATCCTTGGCGGCCAGGCAGATGCCCTCCCATAATTGTTGGATTTGCGCAAAATCCAACTTGGCGGACACCGCCAGATTGATGTTGAGGCAGCGGGGCATCGCGAAACGCGCATAGAGCATTGCGGTCGCCTCCACCACGCTTTTGTATCCCAAATGCTTGAAAGGGAAATAGCTCAAATCGAAGTCGATGCCCTCGGTGAGCAGGCGGCTGACGCTTTCAATGCGTCCGTTTTTACAGGCAAAACTGCCGTTCCGTGCCCCTTTGAAAGGGCATTCAGCATACAGTTTCTCGATGGCGGCCACCCTTCCCAGGGAAGCAAAGCTGGGCTGACTCTCCATGGTTTACGCTTTAAACCAGACCAGGCATTTGCCGCAAAGTTCGGAAATGGCAGCCCAGTCGCCGGAGGCGATCAATTCTTTCGGGAAGAGCTTGGAGCCCATTCCGACGGCCGTAACGCCGCTCTTGGCCCAGGCCTTCAAATTGTCTTCGGTGGGTTCGACCGCTCCGGTGCACATAATCATCGACCAAGGGAGGGGAGCCAGCACATTCTTGACGAAGGCGGGGCCGCCCACGGTACCCGCGGGGAACACCTTGACAAGGTCGCAACCCAGTTCCTGAGCCTTGACGATTTCCGTAACGGTGCCGCAACCGGGACTGTAGGGGATGCCGCGGCGGTTGGCCAGTCGGCAAACTTCCTCTACCATACAAGGAGAAACGAGAAAATCAGCTCCCATCTGTACATAGAGGGCTGCAGTGGGGGCATCCAGAATGGTGCCGGCGCCGAGGGCCATTTCGGGACATTCTACGCGGACGAAATCGATGACTTCCTGAAAGACGCGATGGGCGCCGTCGCCACGATTGGTCCATTCGAAAGCACGGATGCCGCCGTCGTAGCAAGCCTTGATAACTTTCTTGGCGAGGCTGGCATCGGGGTTATAGAATACGGGAACAACACCCGTGGAACGGATGATGTTGAGGGTATCAAGTTTGTTGAATTTGGACATAATACTTATTATTAGATTGCCGGTCGAGCCGGCAATGACGTTTATCGACTGACACGGCCGCTGCCGCCTCCTTTGATGAGACCTTCTACCTCGGCAACGCTGACGCGGTTGTAATCGCCGATAATGGTGTGCTTGAGGGCCGATGCCGCTGCAGCGAATTCAATGGCCTGCTGGTCGGTATCGTAGGCCAGCAAACCATAGAGCAGGCCGCCCATAAAGGAATCGCCCCCGCCCACGCGGTCCACGATGTGGGTGATGTCATAACGACGGCTTTGCCAAAGCGTCTGGCCGTCATACAGCACACCACCCCAGGTGTTGTGGTTGGCGTTGATGGAGCCGCGCAGGGTGATGGCCACTTTCTTGCAGCGCGGGAACTTCTGCATCAGTTGCCGGCATACGCTGACGAACGCGGTCTGGTCAATCTCTCCGCCCGTTTTCTCCGCGTCGAAACCCTCGGGTTTGATGCCGAATTCCTTCTCCGCATCTTCTTCATTGCCCAGAATGAGGTCGCAACCGGCAACCAGCGCTGGCATCACCTCGGACGCACTCTTGCCATACTGCCATAGTTTTTTGCGGTAGTTGAGGTCGCAGGAGACCTTCACGCCCATTTCATTGGCGATTTGGATGGCTTCGAGACAGGCGTCGGCGGCACCCTGGCTCAGGGCCGGTGTAATGCCCGTCCAATGGAACCAGTCGGCTCCGGCGAGCACCTTGCGCCAATCGACCATACCCGGCTGAATGTCGGCAATCGAAGAATGGGCCCGGTCGTAGACGACTTTGGAACCGCGTGCGACCGCTCCGGTCTCCAAATAATAGATACCCAGACGCTCGCCGCCATACACGACGCCGTCCAACTGTACGCCCAAGCCCTTGAGCTCGGCGGTACACATATCCGCGATGTCGTTTTTGGGAAGGCGGGTGACGAAATGCGCATCCACTCCATAATTGGCCAGAGAAACGGCCACATTAGCCTCACCACCTCCGAAGGTGGCATCAAATTGACGGGCCTGCGAAAAACGCAGATAACCCGGCGTCGAAAGACGAAGCATCACTTCGCCGAAGGTAACAACTTTTGCCATTATTTTACTATTTAAAATCCCTTTTACAGGCCTTTTGAGGCCCTTTTTCAAAATTGAGCGTTAAGGTAGGAACAATTTATTAATAAAACAAATAAAAAGTAGTGAAAAACTGATAAAAATAATCATTAAATTTGCATCTTGATATAGTCAAAAAATCACCTGATATGAAATTCATCGACCAGAACTTTATGCTGCAAAGCCGTACGGCGCAGGAACTTTATCACGGGTATGCGGAGAAGATGCCCATCATCGATTACCACTGTCATCTGGTACCCCAGCAGATTGCCGAGAATATCCAATTCCGGGACATCACCCAGTTGTGGCTGGTGGACGGACATTATGGCGATCATTATAAATGGCGCGCGATGCGGGCCAACGGCGTGTCCGAAGATTATCTGACCGGCGGTAAATACAGCGCTTGGGAGACTTTTCAGAAATGGGCTGAAACCGTGCCGGCCACGATGCGCAACCCTCTCTATCATTGGACGCATCTGGAACTGAGCCGCGTGTTCGGGATAGACAAACTGCTTTCGCCCAAGACGGCCCGGGAGATTTTCGAGGAATGCAACGCCAAGCTCGCGACCCCCGAATTCCGTGGACAGGCCCTCATCCGCCGCTTCAACGTGGAAGTGGTCTGCACGACCGATGATCCCGCAGACGATCTGCGCTGGCACAAAATGATCGCCGAGAAGCCTTTTGGAACGAAGGTGATTCCTGCCTGGCGTCCCGACAAGGCGATGGCCATCGAGGACCCTGCATCCTATAAGGCTTATATTGAAAAACTCGGAGAGGCTGCCGGTATGGAAATCAACACGTATTCCGACTTGCTCGACGCCTTGCAGAAACGGCACGATTTCTTCGCCTCGATGGGCTGCAAGCTCTCGGACCACGGGCTGGAGGCCTTCTATGCCGCCGATTATACCGACACCGAGATTGCCTTCATCTTCAAGCAGACACTCGCGGGCAAACGTCCTTCCGAGTTGGATTTGGACAAGTTCCGCAGCGCCTTCCTGCACGATATGGCCGTGATGGACGCCGAGGCCGGCTGGGCCCAGCAGTTCCACGTGGGTGCCATTCGCAACAACAACACCAAGATGTTCTCGCTTGTCGGCCCCGACACGGGGTATGATGCGATTCACGATTTGTCCATCGCGTATGCCGGCAACAAGTTCTTCAACCGCCTGGCCTCCGAAGACAAACTGGCCAAGACCATTCTCTATTGCCTCAATCCCAAGGACAATGAGGTGATGATGACGATGGCGTACAATTTCAACGACGGGACGGTGCCCGGCAAGATGCAGTTCGGCAGCGGCTGGTGGTTCCTCGACCAAGAGGTGGGTATGCGCCGTCAGATGGACGCGTTGAGCGTGCTCGGGCTGTTCAGCCGTTTCGTGGGTATGCTCACCGACTCCCGCAGTTTCATCAGTTATCCCCGTCACGAATACTTCCGTCGCATCCTCTGCGATGTGCTCGGCAAGGATGTCGAGGAAGGAAAATTGCCGGCCAGCGAACTGGAGACCATCGGCAAGATGGTGCAGGACATCAGTTACAACAACGCCAAAAATTATTTCCAATTCTAGTGAAAGCGCTCCGTATCAATCCCGCCGACAATGTGGCCGTCGCCTTGCAGGACCTTCCGAAAGGGGAGGTGGTGGAAGGTGTACGCCTGTTGGAAGATGTGCCCCGCGGGCACAAAATCGTGCTGACGGACCTATCGGAAGGGGAGGATGTCATCAAATATGGCTATCCCATCGGCCACGTCACCCGGGCTGCGGCGGCCGGAAG
>JAGCUV010000068.1 GCA_017962705.1 Bacteroidales bacterium | reverse complement strand
ATGGCGACGGTTAAGAATTTCTCCCTCATTCCGCAGATAGCGATGCTCTATACGCACTTTTATCGCATTCTTCGATATAGTGTGGCCCGCCATTCCCTCGCTCCTGCCGAACGGGGCCCTTTCCTGGGTGTAGCACCCTATTTTGTACGGGAATATGACACGGCGGTGGGATTGTGGTCGAAGGCCCAGTGTATGAACGTCATCGCCCTCTTGAAAGAATATGACTATCTCGCTAAAGGCGGAGACGGAGGCGACCTCGACCAAGCGGGCCTGTATGTGGAACTCATCAGTAAGATATTGACCCAATGAGCCTGATTTCCTGTCAGCATATCACCAAACGCTTCGGGACGAAAACAGCCCTCGATGATGTCTCCGTAGATATTCCGCAGGGGCGGATTTTCGGCCTTTTGGGCCCGAACGGGGCCGGGAAGACCACGCTGATCCGTATCATCAACCGGATTCTGATTCAGAACGAGGGGGCGGTGCTCTTCGAGGGCCGTCCTATCACCCGGGAAGATGTGGCCCGTATCGGCTATCTGCCCGAAGAAAGAGGCTTGTATCGCAAAATGAAGGTGGGAGACCAGGCGATGTACCTGGCCCAACTCAAGGGAATGAGCGCATCGGAGGCTTCCGCAGAACTGAAAAAATGGTTCCAGAAATTCGGTATTGCTTCCTGGTGGAATAAAAAGGTGGAGGAACTTTCCAAAGGCATGGCCCAGAAGGTGCAGTTTATCACGACGGTGGTTCACAGGCCCTCTTTACTGATTCTGGATGAGCCTTTTTCGGGGTTCGATCCGGTGAACGCCCAATTGATACGCGATGAGATTCTAGCCCTCAAAGAGCAGGGAGCGACCATTCTGCTGTCCACCCACAATATGGAGTCGGTAGAGCAGTTGTGCGACAATATCGCCCTCATCAACAAGTCGCGGCTCGTCATCAGCGGAAGTGTGGACGCCATTCGTCGGGACTATGGGCAGCATCGGCGCAGCGTGGAATATACGGGAGCGCCCTTGCAGCCGGATTCAGCTGTCTTCGACCTGGTTTCGGACGAAGCGATGGACGAGTGCCGTATGGCCTTGCTTGCTCCGGCTCCCGGCGCGGACAATGCCGCCGTGTTGACGGCTTTATTGGCACAAGGGGCCAATATCCTGTCTTTCAGTGAAACCACCGCCCGGATGAACGATATTTTCATTAGTCTTGTCCAGTCATGAACCTGCATACCATACGCGTCATCATTACCCGGGAGTATCTGAATAAGGTCAAGAAGAAATCATTTCTGCTGATTACCTTTCTGGTTCCTGTCCTTTTTGCCGCCGTGACCGTTCTTCCCGCCCTCATTATGCTATTTGCGAAGGAAGAGGGCAAGAAAATCCGGGTGCTGGACCGCAGTGCCGTCGTTCAGCCCTATCTGACGGACAATGCCTTGGCCACCTACACTTTTTGCCCGGCCGATACCCCGGTGGATTCGTTGAAAGCCGCGTTGCCGGCATCCGGACAGGATGTCTTGCTGGTCGTGATGCCGGTTCCCGACAGCCTTTTCAACCTGAAGGCGGAGAGCTATTCACTCAAACCCATTGGCGAGGGGCTGAAAGGGGAGTTGCAGGCTCGAATCCGACAGGCTGTCAAGTATAAGCGCATCGATGATTATGGCATCAATGGACTTCCGGCCATCGTGGAAAATCTGGATCCTGATTTGAGCCTGCGCTCTTATACCCTTGATGAGAACGGCAATGAGACCGTTTCGGAATCCGGGGTCTTTATGACGGTGTCGATGATTTTGGGAATGATGATTTTTCTCTTCATTACCTTGTTCGGCGGCGGGGTGATGTCCAGCGTTATCGAGGAAAAATCCAGCCGTGTGGTGGAGGTGCTGATCTCTTCCGTGCGGGCTACGGAACTGATGTTCGGCAAAATCATCGGCGTGGCCCTCGTGGCGTTGACGCAGTTCTCGCTGTGGATTCTCCTTACCGTGGCTTTGATTGGTCTGGCCGGCGGAATGATGGGGAAAAACGTTTTTACGCAGGAGAATGTACAGGCGATGGGAGAAATGGCCGGTTCCGGTTCAATGGGAATGCATCCCAATGTGTCTGTCTCGTCTGCCGGAGACTTGGTGACAACGCTAGGCTCGATGCCCTGGGGAGAAATCATCCTTTGTTTCTTTGTCTTTTTCTTCTTTGGCTATCTCTTGTACGCCTCCCTGTTCGCCGCCATCGGTTCAGCCGTGGAGAATGAGGCCGACACCCAGCAATTGCAGATTCCGCTGACCATTCCCTTGATGCTGGGCTTCTTCATCTCCATCGTGGCATTTCGGGCGCCGGACAGTCCGGTGGTGTTCTGGGGTTCGATGATTCCTTTTACCTCTCCCATCGTGATGCTGGCCCGTCTGCCTTTCGGGGTGCCTGCGTGGGAACTGGTTGTCAGCATCGTTCTGCTTATCCTGACGGTGCTGCTGGGCGCGTGGCTCTCTGCCAAAATCTACAAGGTGGGCATCTTGATGTTTGGCAAGAAGGGGAGTTTCAAGGACTTGTGGAAATGGTTAAAGATGAAGTAAAGCGTCGATTCTGGGAATCAGCATCGATCCGATATACTCTTCTTCCATAAAATGCGTGCCTTCATATAGGACGTACGATTCTTTCCCAAAAATACTTTCCCATCTGCGTATCGAAACGACACCGCTTTTGCGGTAATGGTCCTTTGTCCCGAAAAAGGCGAAATAGGGATGGATGCTCCTACCTTGTACGGCAGCGTCTTTCAGCCCTTTTCGGGCCGTCTCCAGAGCGATACGGTTGTGCATTCGATATTTTTTCAAGGTGGAATATTTGAAATCAACAGCCTGCCTGTCGCCCGGATGCTTGGGCTTGTAAATATAGTTGAACAGGGGGCGAATGCCCGGAATCAGGGCCAGAAACGCGAGCCGTCCCATCCACAGGGGACCGCCGAGGGAAGGAGAGACGAACAAGCGCGGGACGGCTTTCCATCCCGACCCTGAGCCGTCGCTTGTCTGGAACGGGAGCAAATAGGGGATGCGCAGGGCTTGGGCGGCACCGAGCGATTCTCCGATGATCAGGTCGGGCTGCGTTTCCTGCGCCAAGTCTAGCAGCATCGCCGCCGCTTTGTCCGGGTCGAAATCGTACGTTCGGCAAACAATGCGTACGTTTTCGGCGATATCCGTTCGCGTGGCGTAGCGTTCCGCCAATATCCCCGGGATGCGGCTGTCGCTCCCTCCACCCAAACCGTGAACGTACAGAATCGTTTTCATACAGGCCTGCAATTAGGCAAAAAATGATTACCTTTGCAAAGGTATAAAAATAATTCTGAATGAAAATTGAGAAAAGCCGCCTGGGACTGGTCGGCATTATTACTTCCCTTGTCCTGATATTGGCCCTGCTGGTAGGGACTGTGTTCTATGTGTTCGACCGGTTGCGGTTTCAGGTGATTCAATCGGCCGAATTATCCTTGCAAAAAGTCATCGAGGATATTGAAGAAGTGATGCAATCGACGGCCATCATTCCTGAAAATGTCGCGTGGATGGTCCAAGAAAAAAAGGACCAGCCGGATGCGATGTTTGGCATCACGAGCCATATCGTGGAGAACAACGAGCAGATTGCCGGCTGCGCCATTGCCTTCATCCCTGATTTCTATCCTCGCAAAGGACACTATTTCTCGCCTTATTCCTATCGGGACTCTCTCCATCAAGTCCGGACGATACAGATGGGCAACCCGTCCTACGATTATTTCTCGATGGAATGGTTTGCGAACCCCTATGAGCAGGGGCGTGTCTGCTGGAGCGAACCTTATTTTGACGAAGGAGGGGGAGAAATGCCGATGACGACCTGTTCGGTGCCCGTGAAAAACGAGAAGGGCGAGGTGTATGCCATTACGACGGCGGATATTTCTTTGGATGCGCTTTCCAGCCACTTGTCTTCCATTGTGCCTTACGAGGGGGCGATGGCGTTTCTGTTGGGAAAGGACGGGACTTTCATTTCTCATCCGGACCGTTTCTGGATTTTGAAGAAGAACCTCAACGATATGGCGAAGGAGATGGGGGACGAGCGCATTCTGAGCCTTGGGAAGAAAATGCTGGCGGGAGAAAGCGGGACGGCCCTTTTCCAGACCAAGAGCGGCTCACACCAGTTTATTGTGTACGCACCGCTATCCACCAAATGGTCCGTGGCGTTGGTCAGTCCGCTCAATGTTGTCTTTTCCCTCCTGCACAAGATCTACCGCATTATCTGGATTTTCTTGATTTTTATCGCGTTTTTGATCTGGATGGTGGTGCGCTATATCCGTCGGACGGCCGGGGACAAGATGCGGATGGAAAGCGAATTGAACATCGCCAGCGGCATTCAGGACGAGATGCTGGCCAAGAATTTCCCGACGGAGGGACCGGTGGATTTGTATGCCGCTCTCAAACCGGCGCGCGAGACCGGCGGCGACCTTTATGATTTCTATCTAAAGGAAAACAAACTGCATTTCGCCATCGGGGACGTTTCGGGGAAGGGAGTTCCGGCTGCCTTGTTTATGGCCATCACCCGTTCTGTCATCCGTTTCATCGCCGGCCTGGGGCTCAATCCCGAACAGATCGTCTCCCGCATCAACCATACTTTCTATGCGACCAATTCCAGCAGTATGTTTGTCACGCTCTTTGTGGGGACGATGGATTTGGATTCAATGGAAATGTCCATCTGCAATGCCGGGCACAATCCCATTCTGCTGATGGACCCCGACGAAGGTCCCCGCTATTTCAAGGCGCACACCAATGTGGCGGCCGGTCTGGTTGAAGATTTCCCGTACCAGGGTGAAACGCTGACGCTCAAGCCCGGTACGCGCATTCTGCTCTACACGGATGGCGTGACCGAGGCGGAGAACAACGAGAAGGAACAGTACGGCGAGCAGCGCCTGCTGGACTTTGCCGCCGCCCAACCCGCTGCGCTGACGGCGCGTGAATGGGTGGGCGCGCTGATGGGATCCGTCAAGGATTTTGTCGGCAAAGCGCCCCAGAATGACGACATCACAATCCTCCTCATAAAATTCTAAAAAAATCTTTGCACTTTTTGAAAAAAGCGCTATCTTTGCAGTCCCAAAACGGGAACGGGATGTGGCGCAGTTGGCTAGCGCACCACGTTAGGGACGTGGGGGTCGTCTGTTCGAGTCAGATCATCCCGACTCAATCAAAAAAGAAGGTTCAACCTTCTTTTTTTGTTTCAGTCCGTCAGTTTGTCGATATAGAGCACACCGTCGAGGTGGTCGCACTCGTGCTGGAAAATCACAGCGGTAAATCCCCGGATGCGTTCGGTCGTATCTTTGAACGTCTTGAGGGAGGTGTATTCGATGTCAATGTCTTGATACCGCAACACCGTTCCTCTGCGCTTGGGAACGGAAAGACATCCTTCCGGACCGTATTCCGGCGCTCCCCGATGGGAGGTAATCCGGATATTCGGATAGACCTCGAATGGAGCTCCGTCTTTGTCAAAACGTTGGACCGCAACAACGCGACGAAAAATCCCCACCTGTGGCGCTGCAATGCCGACTCCATCTTGTTCCGGACTGGTGACCGTGGTAAGAAGCCCATGGGCGAGGCGTGAGAAGTAGGGGGAGGTCAAAGCCTGGTGGGATAAACGACAGGATTTCTTGCGAAGTGCGATGCTGTCTTGGGGGTTGTCAATGGAAAGTACACGCATGACCCCGTGTTGGCTATTGATAATATGCTTCTCGGAAGGCTTCCAGATACTGACCTGACAAGATGTCAGGAGGGCGAAAGTCAGGAAGAAGGGCAGGATTTTTTTCATGGGATTTATTCTTAAAGCATGGAATGAACAGCGCTTTGGCCGGCCAGAAATCCGGTGCAGAAAGCGATTTGCAAGTTGTATCCACCGGTGTCCGCATCCAAATCCAACAATTCTCCGGCCAAATACAATCCGGGAATATTCTTGACGTTCAGGGTCTTTGGGGAAATTTCGTCGGTACTGACTCCGCCGGCAGTTACTACGCTGCGCTCATATCCGACATAGCCGGCGATGGGGAAACTCCAATGCTTCAACAGATAGGCCAGGCGTGCCATTTCCGTCAGGCCTTTGGGAACGGCGGTCGCGTTGTTCCGATCCGGTGCCGTCGCGCTGAAAGCCCGGGCAATGTCTCCCGGCAAAAGTTCAGCCAGGCTTTTCTGCTCCCGGGATAGTTTGTCTTCGCTGACACCCGGCTTGAGATCGATTTCTAAGCGGATGTGCGAACCGTTGCGCATCGCGTGCACGCACTGGCGGCTGAAACGGAAACCCAGCGGACCTTCCAGTCCTCCGTCCGTAAAATCCAGATCGCCGACCTCTTCCCGCACGCGCGTGTTATCTATATATAAGGTAAGACCTACGTTTTTCAGGCTTATTCCACGGAACAGTTGGCCGAGTTCCGAAAGAGGAGTATCTCGTTCAATGATATGTTCGTTATTAATTTCCGCTGTTTTATAGCCTGTTGGAACCAAAGCCGTCAGAGAGGGGAAAGTCGGTTTGAGCGAAAGCCCGAGTTCTTTGGCCCAGCGCAGTCCATCGCCGGAGGAACCGGTCATCGGGTAGGCGAGTCCGCCGGTTGCGATTAGCAAGCTGCGGCATCGCCAGCGGCTGCCGTCCGCACAAAGCATTTCAAAGCGCGGCTCCGCTGTTTCTATGCCGGACTCGTTGTCCGCAGGAAGCCGTTGGATGCCGGTCACTTCTTTTCCGCAGAAAATCTGTACGCCACGGTTGCAAACCATTCGTTGCAGGGTATCCACGACATCCACAGCCCGATGGGAGGCGGGGAAGGCCCTGTCCCCTCGTTCCACCACGGTTTCCAATCCTTCTTCCGCCATCAGTTGCAAGAGTTTTTCGGGGGAAAGTTGGTAAAAGGCGGGGCGCAAGGGGCGGGGATTGGGGTGCACGTGAATTTGGAAATCTTCCCAGTTTTTTACGTTGGTCAGATTGCAACGGCCTTTGCCCGTGAGCATCAGTTTCCGTCCGGGTCGGGGCATTTTCTCCAATACCGCTACACGAATTTTACGGGTCGCGTCATCTCGTGCGGATGTTGCGGCCGCATAGGCTGCCATTAATCCGGCAGCTCCGCCTCCAATGACGATAAGCTCGTAAAAATTCATAAATTTTACTATTTCTTCGCAAATATCGTAAATTTTATCTATATTTGCAGTCCTTTGGCGCGAAAAGCTGTCAAAGAGTTTCGCAAAGCCAGTTTAGCTCAGTCGGTAGAGCATCGCATTCGTAACGCGAAGGTCGTGAGTTCGAATCTCATAGCTGGCTCGGAGATGGGGGTTGACCAAAATGTATTTGGCCAACCCCTTTTCTGTACCTCTTTTTGGCACATTATTTGAGAGGGGAGGCCCGGATAAAATTATTAACAAAAATTAGATATGAAAAAGTTTCTTTATTCTGTAGTGGCTGTTGCTGCGTGTGCGCTGGCGGGTGCGGCTGGGGCGCAATATGTTATCCATAAATCCGCGTCAGGGGTGGGTACAACGACAGTTCTTCATCCCGATGGAAGTACAACAGCCCAACCGACAGTCTATCGTACTGTCAATGTAAGTGCCGACAATTATCCCGATTTTACCTATGCGGCGGAGCGTTGCATCGATGCAGTGGTCTATGTCAAAGTGACAGCCATCCAGCAGGGCTATTCCCCCAATAACATGCTGGAGTATTTCTTCGGGTTCGGCAGTCCCAGCCAGCGGGAAGCTGTGGGTAGCGGTTCGGGGGTGATTATCCGTCAGGACGGCTATATCGTTACCAACAACCATGTGATTGCCGGTGCCAATAAAATCGAAGTTACTCTCAACGACAACAAAACCTATTCCGCTACTTTGCTCGGAACAGACCCGGCTACGGATGTGGCGCTGATCAAGATTGAGGCCACCGGCCTGCCTTTCATTGAACTGGGCGACAGCGATGCCTTGCGTTTGGGTGAATGGGTGCTGGCCATCGGCAGTCCTTACGATCTTCGCCAGACCATTACCGCCGGTATCGTCAGTGCGAAAGGCCGTTCGATGCCGAATAACACCGGTGAATTCAAAATCGAATCTTTTATTCAGACCGATGCCGCGGTGAACCCCGGAAACAGCGGTGGCGCCCTCGTTGACAAGGCCGGCCGGCTGGTGGGTATCAATACCGCCATCATTTCCCAGACGGGCTCCTATTCCGGCTATTCTTTCGCTGTTCCGGTCAATATTGTCAAACGCATTGTCAATGACTTGATTGACTTCGGCTCCGTCCGTCGCGCCCTGTTGGGAATTTCGATGCAGAATATTGATGCGAAAAAAGCGGCCGAGTTGAAAATTTCTTCACCAAACGGAGTATATATAGCAGAAGTTGCCAAGGGAAGCGCTGCGGAAGCAGCCGGTGTGAAAGCGGGCGACGTGCTCATTGCCATTGACGGAAAGAATGTTACCGATGGTGCCAGCGTCCAGGAAATGGTCACCCGTTACCATCCCGGAGACAAAGCCCGATTGACGGTTGTCCGTGACGGAAAGAACAAAGAACTGAATGTCGAGTTCAAAGGTACCGTCCAGGAAAACGGCACGAGGGATGACGATGGTTCGGTCGCGTACTTCGGTAGTAAGATTCGTTCCGCTTCCAAAGAACTGCTTGACGCCTACAACCTCAAAGGCGGTGTCGAAGTGGTCTCGGTGGGAGAGGGCAAACTGGCGCAGCAAGGCGTTCCCGAAGGCTTCATCATTTTGTATGTCAACAACCAGCCGGTCAGCAAGCCCGAGGATGTGTTGGAACAGACAAAGAAAGCAAAACGAACCGTACTTCTCGAGGGGGTTAACCGCAACGGAAGAGTGTCTTACTACGGATTCGGACTCTAAACCTTGCTTGTCAAGGAAGATGCTCCGCCC
This sequence comes from Bacteroidales bacterium, assembly GCA_017962705.1. Taxonomy (GTDB): domain Bacteria; phylum Bacteroidota; class Bacteroidia; order Bacteroidales; family UBA932; genus Cryptobacteroides. The sequence goes on along the minus strand of JAGCUV010000068.1, from coordinate 6,330 downwards.
GGGGACAACGGTTCTCAGGCGGAGCATTTTTATAATTCGATATGAGACAACTTAAAATTACCAAGTCCATTACCAACCGCGAGAGCGCGTCGCTGGACAAGTATCTTCAGGAAATCGGTCGCGAAGAACTGATTACGGTAGAGGAAGAAGTCGAACTCGCCCAGAAAATCCGTCAGGGCGACAAACGAGCGTTGGAAAAACTTACGCGGGCCAATCTGCGATTCGTCGTGTCTGTGGCCAAACAATATCAGAATCAAGGTCTCAGCCTTCCCGATTTGATCAATGAGGGCAATTTGGGCCTGATCAAAGCCGCCCAGAAATTTGATGAGACGCGTGGTTTCAAGTTTATCTCTTATGCGGTATGGTGGATTCGTCAGTCCATCCTTCAGGCGCTTGCCGAACAGAGCCGTATCGTGCGTCTTCCGCTCAACCAGGTCGGTTCCTTGAATAAAATCAACAAAGCACAAGGTAAATTCGAACAGGAGCACGGCCGTCTCCCGACCAGTGATGAATTGGCTGATATTCTGGACCTCCCCAAAGAGAAGATTGCCGATACCATCCGCGTTTCCGGCCGTCATGTGTCCCTCGATGCTCCTTTTGTCGAAGGAGAGGACAACAATCTGCTTGACGTGCTTGAGAATGAAGAGTCTCCGGCCGCCAGCAAGGGACTGGTCAGCGAATCGCTGAACAAAGAAATTGAACGTGCCCTGTCCACGTTGACGCCGCGGGAAAGGGATATCGTCAAGTATTTCTTTGGCATCGGCTGCCAGGAAATGACCCTGGAAGAGATTGGTGAAAAGTTCAACCTGACCCGTGAGCGCGTGCGCCAGATCAAAGAAAAAGCCATCCGCCGCTTGAAAGTGAGCAGCCGTTGTAAATTGCTAAAAAGTTATCTCGGATAATGACTACTTCACCCGATGCCCTTTTGCTTTCCGCGGCCCGTAAAGCCGTGGAACGCTTGTATAATACCCAGGTCCCCGATGCGCTCCTGCAAGTGGAACCTACGCGCAAGGATTTTGAGGGCGACTATACCCTCGTCGTCTTTCCGCTCTTGAAAATCACCCACAGCTCTCCCGAAATGACCGCCAAGGCCATCGGGGAAGAACTTCTGGCCCAATGCCCTGAAATCGGTTCCTACAACGCCGTAAAGGGCTTTTTGAATGTGTGTTTCTCGCCGCTTTACTGGCAGGAAACCCTGCAAGCCATCGCGGAGGATGCGAACTTCGGCACGCTGCCGGCCACCGGTCGCCAGGTGATGATCGAGTTTTCCTCTCCGAATACCAACAAGCCCTTGCACCTGGGCCATATCCGCAACAACCTGCTGGGGTGGTCCGTATCGCGCCTGTTGCAGGAGAACGGCCATCAGGTGATGCGCGTGAACCTGGTCAATGATCGGGGCATTCACATCTGCAAGTCGATGCTGGCCTGGAAGAAGTGCGCGAACGGGGAGACGCCGGCATCCGGCGGTAAGAAGGGAGACCATCTGGTAGGGGACTATTATGTGGCCTTCAACAACCTCTATGTACAGGAAGTCAAGGACCTGATGGCACAGGGGATGAGCGAGGACGAGGCCAAGAAAAATGCTCCCTCCCTCAAGGAGGCTCAGGCGATGCTCGTGGGCTGGGAGAACAATGATCCGGAAATCCGTGCGCTGTGGACGATGATGAACGAATGGGTGTATGAAGGCTTTGATCAAACCTACAAGAACCTCGGCATCTCCTTCGACCGCACCTACTATGAGTCACAGACCTACCTGTTGGGCAAGGCTTTGGTCCAGAAAGGATTGGATATGGGAATCTTCGTCCGGGAGGCGGATGGTTCGGTCTGGTGCGATCTGACTGCCGACGGACTCGACCGCAAGCTCCTGCTTCGCGGGGATGGTACTTCGGTTTATATGACCCAGGATCTGGGTACGGCCGAGCAGCGATTTGAAGAATACAAGCTGGACGAGCATATTTATGTAGTCGGAAACGAGCAGAATTATCATTTCCAGGTACTGAAACTGGTTCTCGAAAAGTTGGGCTTCCCGTGGGCGAAGAACATTTATCATCTTTCTTATGGGATGGTGGAATTGCCGGAAGGCAAGATGAAATCCCGCGAGGGAACGGTTGTGGATGCTGATGACTTGATGGAAAATATGTACAATACGGCCAAAGCGACTTCCATGGAACTCGGCCGCATTGAAGATCTGAACGAAAAAGAGCAGGACCATCTGTTCCGTATGTTGTCTTTGGGCGCAATGAAGTATTTCATCCTCAAAGTGGACCCGCGCAAGACGATGCTGTTCGATCCGAAGGAATCCATTGATTTCAATGGGAATACCGGTCCTTTCATCCAGTATTCCCACGCCCGTATCTGCTCGGTCCTTCGCAAAGCGGATGCCCGGGAGGTGCAGCCGGCCATTTTGCCGGAAGCCCTTCCTTCCGCGAAAGAAATCCGGCTCATCAAGTTGATGGAGACATATCCCTCGAAGGTAGCAGAAGCCGGCGCCGCGTATTCTCCTGCGCTCATCGCCAATTATGCCTACGAGCTGGCCAAGGAATTCAACCAGTATTACCATGACACGCCCATTCTCAAAGAAGAGAATACGGCGCTGCTTCGTTTCCGCCTGGAACTGATTTCCGCTATTGCCAAGGTGCTGGTCAAGGCGATGGATATTCTTGGGATAGAACTCCCGCAACGAATGTAATACACCATGTCTTTCAATTTTTTTCTCGCTGTTATGTCGGCCATAGCCGTGGTCGTCTTTATCGTACTGTTTTTTGTGGATGCCGGTTATGGCAAGTTTTATGATAAAAAATGGGGACCTGCGGTGGGCAATCGTCTTGGCTGGGTGCTGATGGAGGCTCCGGTCTTTGTCCTGATGCTGCTGCTCTATTTCTATTCTGATCGGAAGGATGATGTCGTTCGTTTGATTTTTTTGCTCCTTTTTGAGTTGCATTATTGTCAGCGTTCCTTTATCTTCCCGATGCTGATTCGCGGAAATGGGATGATTCCCTTGTCCATCATCCTGATGGGTGTCCTTTTCAACAGCTTGAATGCGATGATGCAGGGCGGATGGATCTTCTATGTTTCTCCCGATGATTATTACGGTGCTGCCTGGCTGACGGATCCGCGTTTTATCATCGGCTGTGTACTGTTTTTTGCCGGAATGTTCATTAACATACAGTCAGACGGCATCATCCGTCACCTTCGTGCGCCCGGGGACAACCGGCATTACCTGCCCCGCCAGGGTTTCTTTAAGTATGTCACTTCCGCCAATTATTTCGGAGAATGGCTGGAATGGACCGGATTTGCTATCCTTACCTGGTCCTGGGCCGGTGCGGTTTTCTCCCTTTGGACCTTTGCCAATCTGGCTCCGAGGGCGGCCCGCATCTACCAGCGCTATCAGCTCGAATTCCCGGGTGAACTCGATACCAAAAAAGTTAAACGCATCATTCCCTTTTTGTTCTGATGGAATCTCCTATTTTTACTTCTGTCAAAATAGGGCCTGTCACCCTGAGAAACCGCGTGATTCGTTCTGCGGCTTTCGAAAATATGGCTACCAACAATTCACCCTCGCAAGCCTTGTTTGATTACCATACGGCTGTTGCACGGGGTGGTGTGGGCATGACGACGATTGCCTATGCCGCCGTTTGCCAATCCGGTCTTTCGTTCAACGGCCAGTTGTGGATGCGGGAAGAGATTGTTCCCGAACTGAAAAAATTGACGGACGCCATCCACGCGGAGGGTGCCAAGGCCTCCATTCAGTTGGGGCACTGCGGCAATATGACCCACCGCTCTACCTGCGGCTGCACGCCCGTCGGCCCCTCTTCGGGCTTCAACCCCTATTCTCCGACCCTCGTCCGTGGCCTGCGTAAAGATGAAATCAAACAGTTGGTGAAGGATTTTGGCAATGCTGTTGAACTTTCGCGTCAGGCCGGTTTCGACTGTGTCGAGATTCATGCTGGCCACGGTTACCTCATCAGCCAGTTCCTGTCTCCCTATACCAACCACCGTCACGACGAGTATGGCGGGAGTCTGGACAATCGCATGCGTTTCATGCGGGAAGTGATGACCGAGGTCCTGCGTGTGGCGGGCGACGATATGGGCGTGATTGTCAAGGTCAATATGCACGATGGTTTCAAGGGCGGAATGCAAACTCCTGAATGCCTGGAAGTGGCCAAGGAGCTTCAACGAATGGGGGTACACGCCTTGGTTTTGAGCGCTGGCTTCGTGAGCAAGGCCCCGATGGAGGTGATGCGCGGTGCGATGCCGTTGAAAACCTTAGCCTACTATATGGATATGAAGAGTTTCTGGTGGCTCAAAGCGGGTTTGTCCTTGGTCGGACGGCTGATGGTTCCGACGGTCCCCTGGAGTGAAGGCTATTTCCTCGATGAGGCCAAGAAATTCCGCGAGGCGCTGACGATGCCCTTGATCTATGTGGGCGGCCTGGTGTCCAGGCAGAAAATGGAAGAAGTGCTGGCGGCCGGTTTCGAAGGCCTCCAGATGGCACGGGCGCTCGTCCACGATACGGATTTTATCAACAAACTTCAGCGGGGAGAACTCCAGTGTAGCGGTTGCAAGCATTCCAATTATTGCATCGGCCGTATGTACACCCTTGAGATGAAGTGTCACCATTGTGTGAAGAATCTCCCTAAGAAGCTACAAAAAGAAATCGATGAGGCGGAAGCCACTTTATGAGAGATTTCAAAAAAGACATTGACGCACTGCGGGAACGATGCGGCCGGACGCCGCTGGCACTGATTACCGGGGCCAGCAGCGGAATGGGCGTCATCTATGCCCGAGAATTGGCTCGTGCCGGCTGCGACCTGCTGCTCGTCAGCAACCAGGACGCGCAGTTGTCCCAAGTCGCTTCAGAACTGGCCGGAGCCTATGGCGTACGCTGCCTGACCCGCTATCAGGACCTTGCCACAGAAACGGCGGCTGACGAACTCTTTGCCTGGTGTCAGGCCGAAGGCCTTCTCGTGGATATTCTGATCAATAACGCGGGCATGTTTTTCTTCAAAGAACTCATTCTTCCGGACGATCGGGCCCGCGTGGAAACCATTCTGGCCTTGCATGTCGGTACGGTGACACGACTGACGCTTCTACATGGAAATGAGATGAAGAAGAGGGGAGTCGGCTATATTCTCAATGTTGCATCCATGGCTTCGGCAATTCCCGCACCCGGCTTGACGCTGTATGCGGCGACCAAAGCCTATTTGAAGACCTTTTCCCAATCGCTCTATTTCGAGTTCCGTCCCCATGGTGTCGGATTGACTGTCGTCTGTCCCGCCGCCGTTGCGACGCCACTCTATCGTATCAAACCGGAATTGATGGCCTGGGGCGTGCGTATAGGGCTTATCGCGACCCCCGATTGGCTCGTCCGCCGGGCTTTGCGGGGGATGTTCCGTCGCAAGAGGGTGGTGCGTCCCGGTCTGACCAATTATCTTATTCCTTGTTTGGTCAATGCCTTGCCGAATGCTTGCGTGGCCGCAATCTGGAAGAAACTGACATCATGAAAACATTTTTAATTACGGGAGCCAGCGGCGCAATGGGTTCGGCGGCCGTGCGCAAGCTTGCCGGTGAAGGACATACCGTTTGGATGGCCTGCAGAAACCTACAAAAAGGGGAGATGATACGCCGGCAGATTTTGCGGGACTACCCGGAGGCAACCCTTTATTTGAAGGCCTTGGATTTGTCTTCTTTTGATTCCGTCAAATCTTTCGCCAGCGAACTGAAAGAAGAAGGTGTGAAACTGGACGGCCTTTTCAACAATGCGGGCACGATGAACCGTTACTTTACCAAGTCGCGGAACGGCATCGAAACCACCTGGCAGGTCAATTTCCTCTCGCCTTGCTTGCTGACCAGACTCCTGCTGCCCATTCTTTCTTCGGATGCCCATGTCGACAATATGGTATCCCTCAGTGCGCATTATGCACGCCTGACTAAGAATTTTCCTCTCAGCGATGAGAAGGGATTCACCCAGTTGGGCGGTTACGCGCAAAGCAAATTGGCCTTGCTGCTTTATACCCTCGAATTATCTCGCCGTGTGCCGCAATATGTGAACATGTCCGACCCCTGGATTGTGAATACGCCTATTATCCATCTGGACCGCTGGTTCGATCCGTTGGCGGACCTGTTCTTCCGTCCGGTCTGCTATAGTCCGGAAAAAGGAGTACGTCCGGCTCTTCGTGCGCTCTTCAGTGATGTACGTGGAAAATATTTTGTCGGGAATTCTATTCGGGATTATGAGCCAAAATATAGTAAACGCTATGATTTGCAGGATGTTTTTGCACAAGTCGAGACTTTTCTCATGACCATCGCTCCTTTGGAGGCCCTATAATT
>JAGCUV010000067.1 GCA_017962705.1 Bacteroidales bacterium | reverse complement strand
GGTGGATGCGGTTTTGGCGGGAGGCGCGGACGAATCCACGCCTCTGGTGGCCTCTTCGTTCCAGCTGCTGTACGCGCTGGCCGAGGAGGAGTCCCCGACTCCGGAACTGCTTTCCCGTCCCTTCGATGCGGGCCGCGCCGGGCTCAACCTGGGTGAGGGAGCCGCCTTTGTGGTGCTGGAGACGGAAGAGGCTGCCCGGAAAAGGGGAGCTGACATTCTGGCCCGCTTCACCGGTTTCGGCAACGCCTGCGACGCCTTCCACCAGACTGCATCCTCCGAGACTGGGGAAGGGGCCTGGCGGGCGATGTGCCAGGCCTTGGACCGCGCGGGATTGGCTCCCTCCGAAATAGACTATATCAACGCCCACGGCACGGGTACGCCGAACAATGACGCGTCGGAAAGCGCAGCGCTCCGCCGTTTGTTCGGGGAAGCGATGCCGCCGGTCTCTTCCACCAAGTCCTTGACCGGTCATACGACCAGCGCCTCCGGCGCCATCGAGGCCGTTTTTTGCCTCTTGGCCCTGCGGTACGACTTCGTTCCGGCCCAATATGCGTTCACCACACCCGACCCGGCTTGCATTGTCCCGACCCGGGGCGGGGAAAAAGCGTTGCGGAACGTGCTCTGCAACTCTTTCGGCTTTGGGGGCAATGACTCATCCATTTTGTTGTCCCATGCTTAGAAAAGTTTATATCCGTTCCATCGTCCGTCCGGGAGCCGAAGACCCGGATGTCCGGCCCTTGCTGTCTCCCATCGAGTCCCGGCGGATGGGGCGGCTTCTGAAACGGGCCCTGTGGACCTCCGTGGAGGCTCTCCGGCAGGCCGGCATCGACAAACCCGACGCCATCATCACCGCCACGGACTATGGTTGCCTCGAGAGTTCCATCGCTTTCCTCAACGCTTTGTGCAGCAAGGGGGAGCTGCCGATGCGTCCGGTCCATTTCATGCAGTCCACCCACAATACCATCGGTTCCTTCATCGGCATCCGGCTTCAATGTCACGGCTACAATACGACCTATTCCCACCACGGCAATTCTTTTGACAGCGCCCTGATGGACGGCTGGATGCAGATTGCGCTGGGGGATATCGACACGGCGCTGGTGGGGTGGTATGACGAGAACATCCCCCTGTTTTCCGAAATGCTGTCAGCCAAGAGCGTGGAGCCCGAGGACGTGGCCCTGGCCTTTGTCCTGAGCGCCTCGCCGGAGGGAGCCCTTCGGGAATTGACCTTACCCATTCATTATTGCGATTATGTTTAAATTGGTGCTGCTATCCCTGTTGCAAAGTTGTTTCCTTTGCGGAGGCCAGATCCTGCTCAAAATGGGCTTGGCCGCCTCCGGCCCCTTCCATTGGAGCTGGGACTTTTTCCGCGCACAACTGACCAACTGGTGGTACCTGGCCTGCGGCCTTGCTTTTGGTGTGGCGACGGTGCTCTGGCTCTACCTGCTGAAACATTATCCGTTCAGTCTTGTCTATCCGCTGACCTGTCTGAGTTATGTGCTCGGAATGCTGGCCGCTATCTTTTTCTTGAAAGAAAGCGTGTCCCTGGCGCAGTGGATCGGCGTGTTCCTCATTATTTCCGGTTGTGTGCTGATTGTCCGATGAAAGCGTTTCTGTCCTTCCTCTTGCTGCTGTTTTCCTGCCTCTTCGTCCGGGCGCAGGAAGAGGAATTGCTGCAGCAAGTGCTGGCGGCCAACGCCCCGCAGACCCTACAGGCCTCGTTTACGATGATCCGCCATTCGCCGATGCTGACCGAGAACCTGATGAGCGAAGGGGAGGTCTTTCTGCAAGCGCCGGATAAAATCTGCTGGGAGGTACAGCGTCCCTTCTCCCGAAGGACGGTGCTCAATGGGACGGAGGCGTCCCCCCATCGCTTCCGAATGCCCGCAGCAAAGGATTTCATCCTATCCTCCCGCCGTACGGACGGGGTAGTCCGCCTGGAATTGACGCCGCGACGAAAGGATTTGCAGCGGATGTTTGCCAAGATAGAAGTGAATGTCCATCCCGGGACCCTGCTGGTGCAGGAGGTCCGTTTGGTGGGAAATGACGGGGATTGGACGACCATCCGTTTCGACCATATCCGGACGGATGCGGCGATTCCCCAAGAACGATTTAATCCCTGAAACATGCTTCAAGGAGAATTATACGAGGTCGTTACACGCGCGCGCGATGCCGTCGAAGTCCGCCTTTACCCGGAGAGCGCTATCTATGCGGCGCATTTTCCCGGCTATCCCATCACACCGGGCGTGGTGCTGGTGCGCATCGCCGTGGAGCTGTTGTCCGAACGGCAAGGTCGTACCCTGGATGTCAAGTCGGTCAAGAACATCAAGTTCGTATCCCCGGTGATTCCGGACGGGGAAGAGCCGCGCCTGTTGTTCCGGTTCAACGAAAATACCGTCTCGGTGGTGCGTGACGGAGTACTTTGTGCCACGATGACGATGAGTTTGGAGGAAGTGTGATGACAATCCATCGCCCGCATACGCTGATTCTGATTCCGACTTACAACAATGCCGGAACGGTATCGGATGTGGTACGACGGGCGCTGGCCCAGGCGCTTCCCGTTCTGGTGGTCAACGATGGTTCAACGGACGGAACGGCCGGTATTCTCGCCCGAATGCAGCAGGAAAACGGGGCTTTGCAAGTCTTGACCTTCCCGCTCAACCGCGGGAAAGGCCGTGCGCTCCGGGCGGGCTTGCTGGCAGCCAGGGAGCAAGGTTATGCCGATGTGGTTACCCTGGATGCGGACGGACAGCACTTCCCGGAGGACATCCCCCAATTGCTTTCCCGGGCAGGGGCGCATCGTCTGGTGACGGGCAGCCGCAACCTGACGGCGGACGGGATGCCCCGGGGCAATACCTTTGCCAACCGTTTTTCCAATTTCTGGTTCCGGGTTCAGACCGGACGGGCCCTATCGGACACCCAGACCGGGTTCCGGGTTTATCCCGTGCAGGAATTGTCCGGCCTGCGCTGGATGACGAGCCGCTACGAGGGCGAACTGCTCTTGTTGGTATTTGCGGCCTGGAAAGGGCTGGACATCGTTTCGGTGCCCGTTCGGGTGGTCTATCCCGAGGCCCGCGTTTCCCATTTCCGTCCGTACCGGGATTTCTTGCGCATTTCAGTGCTCAACACCTGCCTTTGTGTGCTGGCGCTGGTGTATGGCTACCCCCGTATGCTTGTTACGGCTTTGTTTCATAGGAGGAAGGCGGTATGAGGGGACTCTTTTTAAGGCTGTATGATTTCCTTTCGACCCGCAAGGTTGCGGCGGCGGTGCTGCTGGCCGTGGTCTTGGGCGCCAGCCTGTTCAACGCCCTTCGCATGCAGTATGAGGAAGACATCACGTCATTCTTGCCGAAGGAAGAGTTGGAGCAGCTCAAACAGACCAAGGGGCAGGACCGGATGGCGGTTTTCTTCCAGGGCGGTACCCTCCACCAGCGTATCGAGGCGATGGAGGCTTTTGAAAGCCATTGGAACGAGGCTTGTCCCGACATCCCTGTCAGCGCCCGTGCCGACGACGGCGAGGTGCTGGCTACCTTCCGCTTCGTGAGCGAAAACTGGCCCTATTTTCTGGAAGAAGCAGATTATCTCCGCATGGATTCCCTGTTGGCGCAACCCGGTTTTTACCGGCAGCGGCTCTCCGGGATGAAGGCTGCGATGTATGGCTTGAACCCCCTGCAGGAGCGTTATTTCCGGACAGACCCGCTGGGCCTTTGTACGCCGGTTCTCCAGCGCCTGAATCGTTTGCGTCCGGAAAGCCGTCTGGAGGATGGATGTCTCTTTACGCCGGATGGCAAGACGGGCATCCTCTTCTTTACTTCCCCTTACGGGAGTAGCGAGAGCGGACAAAATGCAGGGCTGGTGGCCGTCCTTGATCAGGTAAAGGCGCGGACGGCGCAGGAATTCCCGCAACTGCGCGTTTTCTCCACCGGCGCCCCCGAGGTATCCGCCGGGAATGCCGGCCGCATCAAGAAAGATTCTTTCCTGGCGCTGGCTCTTGCCATGGTGTTGATTTTTGTTGTACTATGGTTCAGTTACAAGCGGTGGGCGGATGTGCTGTGGATCTTGATTTCCATTGCGACCGGGGCCTTGCTTGCCTTGGGCATCATCGCTTGTTTCAAGAGCAGCATCAGCATCATTGTGCTGGGTATCGGCTGTACCATCATCGGGCTGGCCGTCAATTATCCTTTGCATTATGTGGACCATTTGAAATACCAGCCGGACAAACGGAAGGCCCTGGCCGAACAAATCAATCCGCTGCTGGTGGGCAATATCACCACGGTGGCCGCTTTCCTGGGCCTGTTGCTGCTGAAAGCCGACGCCTTGCATGATTTCGGTTTCATCGGCGCGATGATGCTGGTAGGTACCATCGTTTTCGTACTGGTGTTCCTGCCGGTTTTCCTCCCGGTGGCCAAAGGCCCGCGCAAGGTCGTCAGATTGGACGTAGACCGCTATTTCAAGCTCGGTGACAAGCCTTACCGTCCCCTGCTGCTCCTGCTCTTTGTCGGTCTGACCGTCTTCTTTTCCTTCACCGGTTCCCGCGTCGGATTTGATACGGACTTGCATCACATCAACTATATGACGGCCGAGCAGGAGGAAGGTTTTGCGCTCTTGGAAAGTATGCGTCCGACCCTTCCCGGGGACAACGACGAGTGGCCCGTTATGGACGGATTTGAACGTCCCGTCCAGGAGCGGGCGCTGGGACTGTGGACGGCCTTCTGGGCCTCGCATCCGGAGGTTCCCGTCCGGCTGGCCGCCGCTGCCAGTCAGGAAGGATTTTCCGCCCGGGCTTTCCAGCCTTTCCTGGATGCCGTTGCCCAGGACTGGGAACCCCAGGGGCGTGACTATTTCCAACCCGTGGATTTTGCTCCCGAGCGGGGCGTGGCCGATGGGCTGGTCCGCAACTTGGCGGAGGATTTCAATACCATCGGCCTGCTTTGTTCCCTGATTGTCTTCGTCTTTCTCTGGATCAGTCTTGGTTCGCTCGAATTGAGCCTGATGAGCTTCCTGCCTTTGGCTGTGGGTTGGATCTGGATCTTGGGAATGATGGGCCTGACCGGACTGCAGTTCAATATCGTGAACATCATTCTGGCCACCTTCATTTTCGGCCAGGGGGATGATTATACGATTTTTATGACCGAGGGGCTGATGTACGAGTATGCGACGGGGAAGAAAGTCCTCCATTCCTACAAAAACTCGGTGATGCTCTCCGGCCTGATCATGTTTATCGGCATCGGTGTGTTGGTGGTGGCTCGCCATCCGGCCATGCGTTCGCTGGGACTGGTTACTGTTATCGGGATGATGACCGTGGTGGCGATGGCCTACATCCTGCCGCCTTTGGTGTTCCGTTTCCTGACGCGCAGGAGCGGTGCGCGTCGCAGCGTACCGCTGACGCTCCGGGGCATCCTGGGTACCTTCTATCTGATGCTCCAGATGGTGTTTTGGATGACTTTGCTCTCCATTCTGACGATTTTCATTCCCAAGGGGGTATTCTTTCATCGTATCATCCGCCGGGTGGCCCAGGCCGCCATCCATCTGGTCCCGGGTTGCCGTTATACCCAGTACAATCCGCACGGAGAGGACTTTTCGAAACCCGCCGTGTATATTTGCAACCACCAGAGCCATCTGGATGTGCTGGCGCTGATTGCCCTTCATCCCAAGCTCATCTTTATGACCAATGACTGGGTCTGGAAGTTCCCCTTCTATGGGGCCGTCATCCGCAAGGCGGGCTATTTCCCGGTGTCCTGGGGGCTTTCCAGAAACAGCAAACATATCAAAGAGTTGGTGAGCCGGGGCTATTCCATCGTCTTTTTCCCGGAAGGAACCCGCAGTGTGGATGGCAGCATCCAGCGTTTCCACCGGGGCGCCTTCCTGACGGCCCAGGAGTTGGGGCTTAAAGTGGTCCCCATTTGCATTCACGGTTTCTCGTATGCGCTTCCCAAACGCGATTTCTTCCTCAGGAAGGCCCCGCTATACCTGGAAATCGGACAGCGGGTGGCTGTGCCGAAAGAGGCGGACATCGTACGGGTGACACGCGGGATGGCGCATTTCTACAGGGATTGGTACGCCCGCATCCGCCGCGAACGGGAGAGTGCCGCGTTCTATGCGCCTTTCGTCCGAATGGAATATATGTACAAGGGTCACGATACGCAGTTGGAATGCCGACGGGTGCTCCGTCCGGAAGTGTACCGGCAGGTTGATGCGCTCACCGGGCCGGAAATCGTGCTGGAAAACGCGGGCTGCGGCGTAAGAGCCTTGTTGACCGCCCTGACCCACCCGGACAAGACCGTCATCGCACACATTGCGGAAGAAGAATCCTACCTGACGGCCGTCCGTTGCCGTATTCCTGAAAATTTGCACTATGTCCAGGATTGAATGGCTCATATCGCTCCTGTTGCTGCTCGGCGCGACAGCCTATGCCCAACAAAGGGTGTGGGAGGGGACGGCCTGCCGCAACCGCTCGGTGACCCTGGAGGCGTTCAAGGCGAAGAATCAGGCCCGGGCGGCGGTGATTATCTGTCCGGGCGGGAGTTATCACTGGCTGGATTACGGGACGGAAGGGACCAAGGTCGCGCAATGGCTCGCTTCCGAAGGGATCGATGCCTATGTACTGCGATACCGGGTGGCCGGCAAGTTTGAGTTCGTGGCCAAGTACCGGGCCATTGTCCGGGGCAACCGCCATCCCGATATGATTTGCGATCTGCAACGGGCCATCCAGCTGGTCCGGGAGCAATACGACGGTCCGGTAGGGGTGATGGGTTTCAGTGCCGGCGGACACCTGGTGATGAGCGCGGGCGAGTTCTTCCAGACCAATTTCCTTCAATGCTACGGCATAGAGCCCACCGTCTCCCTGCGCCGCGATTTCATCGCTCACATTTATCCGGTGGTGACCTTCTCTGACAAACGCTAGGTGCACAAGCGTTCCCGCCTGGGGTTGCTGGGTGAGTGGAAAACCGGAAAAATGCATTTGCGGGATTCCCTGTCGCTGGAAATGCATGTGCAAGCGGACACACCCCCTGTCTTTTTATTGAACTGCAAGGACGACCCCATTGTGGACTATCATAATTCCGTCTTGTTGGACTCGGCGCTGACCGCAGCCCGCGTGCCCCACGCCTACATTCAGTTTGCGACCGGCGGCCACGGATTCGGAGCCGACCCGGACCGGCAGAATGCGGAGACCTCCCAATGGCAGCAATTATTCATAAATTGGATGAAAGAAAATGGATATTGAATTTCAAAAACCCGATGAAATCAAGGCCTTCCAGGAGGCTTTGCTGAAAGATGCGCTGCGCTATCTGCAGGGGCATTCCCGCTACTATCAACGCCTCTTCGACCGCTATCACATCGATATCGGGAAGATCAACCATATCGAGGACTTGCAGAAGATTCCGTTTACGGAAAAAAAGGACCTGCAGTTGTTCAACGAGGAATTCCTCTGCTGCCCCAAGGAGAAAATCGTGGATTACGTAACAACTTCCGGCACCCTGGGCGACCCGGTCACCTTCGGTTGTACCGAAAAAGATTTGCAGCGCCTGGCCTACAACGAAAAGAAGAGTTTTGCCTGTGCCGGCGTGCAGCCGGGTGACATCGTGCAATTGATGACCACCCTGGACAAGCGCTTTATGGCGGGCCTGGCCTATTTCCTGGGCATCCGGGAACTGGGGGCGAGCATCATTCGCGTAGGGAACGGCATTCCCGAGTTGCAATGGGATACCATCCAGCGCCTCAAACCCGATACCATTATGTGCGTGCCCTCTTTCATCTTGCGTCTGATTCAGTACGCGGAAGAGCACGGCATCGATTATAAGAGTTCCTCTATCCGCCGCATCATCGGTATCGGCGAGGGACTGCGCAACCAGCAGTTCGAGTTGAACCTGCTGGGCCGGCGTATCAAGTAGAAATGGGATGTCGAACTCTTTGCCACTTACAGTTCGACCGAGATGGGCGCCACTTTCTCGGAATGTCCTTACGGTTGCGGCGGGCACGTCCATCCGGAACTCATCATCGTCGAAATCATCGGGGAGGATGATATGCCCGTGCCCGACGGGGCGGTGGGCGAGATTGTCGTGACCACCCTGGGCGTGGAAGGGATGCCGCTGCTGCGTTTCCGCACGGGCGATATGGCGGCCAAGATTACGGAGCAGTGCCGGTGCGGCAGATACAGTTACCGCCTGACCCCGCTGGTGGGACGCAAGAACAACATGATCAAATTGAAAGGGACTTCCCTTTATCCCCCTGCCATCAACGATGTGCTGGACAATACCCCCTATGTGGAGAATTATGTGCTGGTGGTGCAGGACAGCGATGCCGGCACCGATGATTTGATCGTTCAGCTGGGCTTGAAATACCAGCCGGATTTCGATGTGGTGAAGGATTTGAAAGACCGTTTCCGTTCCCGCGTCCGGGTCGCTCCGCAGATTGAGATCAAGAGCGTACAGGAGATTGCGGCCATCAATTTCCCGGCCAAGAGCCGCAAACCGATTAAGTTCATAGACAAGCGTTCGAGCCATGTTTGACGATATCCGTCCTTTTGTCGATGCCGAGATTCCCGCCGCAATGCAACGGATTGCGGGACATCTGCAGTTTCCGACCGTCAGCCGCTTCCTCTTTCCCCGGGAGGACCCGGCGCAGGTGGGGGCGCAACTCTGTACCTGCCGTACCATCTCCGACTTTCAGATGTCGTTTATGTATCCTGCCATCTCCTCCATTATGCAGAAGACGACCGGGGGCGTCAGCGTAACGGGATTGGAGAGCCTGGACCCCAAGAAACACTACTTGTTCATTTCCAACCACCGTGACATCGTCCTGGATGCGGCCTTCCTGCAGGTTTTGCTGACGGACGCCCATCTGCCGACGACGGAGATTACCTTCGGCGCCAATCTGATGCAGGGGGAGTTTATCACGGACATCGGCAAGTCCAACAAGATGTTCCGGGTGGAGCGCCCTACCACGGTGGCATCGGCCCGTGAATTTTTGCTCCACTCTTTTCATTTGTCGGAATACATCCGTTACACCTTGTTGGAAAAGGGAGAATCCATCTGGATAGCCCAGCGCAACGGAAGGACCAAAGACGGAGACGACAGGACGGACCGGGGCATCGTGACGATGTTGATGCAAAGCGGAAGGGAAGACCGGGTGGCGGCCCTTTCCGAATTGAACATCGTACCCATTTCCATTTCGTATGAATGGGAGCCCTGTGATGTGCTCAAGGCCCTTGAACTGTATGCCCGTTCCTCCGGAGAACCCTATACCAAGCACCCCGGAGAGGATTTGAACAGCATTCTGACGGGTATTATGCAACCCAAGGGACGAGTCCATCTCTCGGTGGCGCCGCCGATGGACGAGCGCATCCTGGAACCTTTCTGCGGCTTGCCGAAAGGGGAACTTACCACCGCAGTTGCCGCCCTTATCGACGAATGGGTACACACCCGTTATCATCTCTTTCCCAACAACTATATCGCCTGGGATTTGCTGCATGGCAGTTTCTCGGGACAATATACGGAGGCGGAAAAGGAAGCATTTATGCAGCATCTCTCGCAGCTGGACCGTTACGAAGACGCCGTCACGCTGCGTTCCATCCTGCTGCGCATCTATGCCAATCCCGTCGCCAATGCACGTAAATATTCAGAAGTATTCAAAAACCTATGAAAAGAGTTGTCATAACAGGTATGGGCATTTATTCTTGCCTGGGCGTCACTCTGGACCAGGTCCGGGATTCGCTGTATCAAGGCGTCTCGGGCATCCGTTTCGACCCGCTGCGCAAAGAACACGGTTTCCGTTCCGGCTTGACCGGTTGGGTGCCCGAGCCTGATTTGAAAAAAGAACTGCCCCGTTCCCAGCGCGTCTATATGCCTCAGCAGGCGCAATATGCCTACTGCGCCACACGGGATGCCCTGGCCCAGGCGGGTATCACGGAAGATTTCCTGGAGACGCACGATGTGGGGCTCATCTATGGCAACGACAGCACGGCGGATGCCGTGTATCAGTCGGTGGCCAAAATCATCGAAAAGAACGACACGATGCTCTGCGGCTCGGGCGCCATTTTCCAGTCGATGAACTCGACCGTAACGATGAACCTGGGTGTGATTTTTCATTTGCGGGGCATCAACCTGACCGTTTCCGCGGCCTGTGCCAGCGGCTCGCACGCCATCGGATGGGCGGCTATGCTGATTCAGAACGGACTGCAGGATGTCGTCGTCTGCGGCGGTGCGCAGGAAATCAACGAGGCGGCGACGGGTTCCTTCGACGGCATTTCCGCTTTCTCCGTGCGCGAAGACAATCCCATGGCGGCCAGCCGTCCTTTCGACAGGGACAGGGACGGGTTGGTGCCCGGCGGCGGTGCGGCCACCCTGGTCGTGGAAAGTTATGAGAGCGCGGTGGCCCGTGGGGCCCACATCATCGCCGAAGTGCTTTCTTATGGTTTTTCTTCCAACGGCGCCCACATTTCTTCTCCCAATGTCTCCGGCCCTTCCCGTTCCCTGGAAATGGCTATCCGGCGTTCCGGCCTGGACATCCGGGACATCGGTTACATCAACGCCCACGCCACTTCCACCCGGGTGGGAGACGCCAACGAGGCGAAGGCCATTGCGAATGTCTTCGGCGACAGGACGGTTGAGGTGACGAGCACCAAGGGCCAGACCGGCCACGAAATGTGGATGGCCGGAGCGAGCGAGGTGATTTATTCCATCCTGATGATGAAAAACGGCTTCATCGCCGGCAACAAGAATTTCGAGCATCCGGATGAAGATACCGTCCGCCTGCTGATTCCGGCTGAAAGAATCGAAAAGCATTTTGATGTGTTCCTGTCCAACTCCTTCGGATTCGGAGGCACCAATTCCACCCTCATCATCAAAAATGCTTGATGTCATTGTCATAGGAGCCGGTATCAGCGGCCTGATGTGTGCGAACATCCTTTCGCGCACCGGTCTCAAGGTACTGGTCCTGGAGAAGGAACCCAGAATCGGGGGGATGCTGCAAGGCTTCACCCGCAAGGGCGTCTCCTTCGATACCGGTTTCCATTATGTGGGAGGCTTGGGCCCCGGGGGCTCGCTGGAATGGATTTTCCGCTACCATCGTCTGATGGATCTGCCTTGGGTATCGCTGGATGCGAGCGAAGAGGTATGTCTGGATGGGAAAAGCTACCTGGTTCCTTGCGGATTTGATGCCTTTGTGGAGGGAATGGCCCGTTATTTCCCATCGGAACGGGAGGGGCTCGCGGCCTATGCCGAGGCCCTGCAAAACCTTTGTTCCCACATCAAGGATTGGGACTTCGATCGCATTCCTTTCTTTGAAAAAAGCGCTGCCGCCTTTTTGTCGGAAACGATTCAGGATCCGCAGTTGCGCCGGGTGTTGCTTGCAATGGGCCCGCGGATGGAGATGCGCCTGGAGAGTCTTCCCTTTTATGAATACGCCCAGATCAACGGCTCCTTTATCGAGAGCGCATGGCGGCTGGATGCGCCGGCTGTGCGGCTGGCCGAACTTCTTGCGGAGCAGGTGCGCGGTCAGGGGGGAGATATCCTGTGTGGCTGTACGGTGGAAAAGATAGCGGCGCAAACGGTGATGGCCGGTGGACGGACTTTTTCGGCGCCTGTCATTATTTCTACGTTGCCGCCCGCCTCTACAGTCGCGCTCACGGAAGGTCTTCGCAGCAGTTACAAGCATCGCATCCGGTCCCTGGAAGAAACCTGTGGGATGTTTACGGCCTACCTGGATTTGGAACCGGGACTCGTTCCCTATGTGAACCACGGCGTGAGCCTGTCCGGGCAGGTCTTCGTCCATTTCTATCCACCGATGGACAGGGGACCGTGGGCAGACCGTATCGAGCTGATGATGCCGGTCGCGCAGTGCCCCGCCGAACGAGGTGACGACTATGAGCGCTGGAAAGGCTTGATGGCGGAGCAAGTCCTGGCGGTGGCCGAGACCCGTTTCCCGGGCCTGAAAAATGCCGTAAAAGCCGTCTGTACCAGTTCGCCGCTGACCTGGCAGCGCTATACCGGATCCGCTTCCGCCTTCGGCGTCCGCAAAGATTATCGGGCGGTATTGAACACCGTCCTGAGTTGCCGCACCCCTTTGCCGGGGCTGTGGCTGGCCGGACAAAGCCTTGCATTGCACGGCCTGCTCGGGGTGTCGATGACCGTCTTGCATACGATTTCGCATATTTATGGAAAACAATTGATACGCAAAGAATTTTCTCTATGAAAGTAGCATTGGTAACAGGGGGTGGCCGGGGTATCGGCCGGGCTGTCAGCCTTCAACTGGCAAAAATGGGTTATTATGTCATTGTGAATTACTGCTCCAACCAGGCGGCTGCCGAAGAAACACTGGCCGCCATCAACGAAATGGGCGGTCAGGGAGAAATCCTCCGTTTCGACATCTCCGACAAAGAGGCCGTCGCCGCTGCCCTTTCCGGCTGGCAGAGCGCCCATCCGGACGAATATATCGAGGTGCTGGTCAACAATGCGGGCATCCGCCGCGACAACCTGATGATCTGGATGGAAGAGGAAGACTGGAGCAAGGTTTTGCAGACCAATCTGCATAGTTTCTACCATGTGACGCGGCCCCTGTTGCAGCCGATGATTCTGCATCGCTTCGGCCGCATCATCAACATCGCCTCCCTTTCGGGCTTGAAGGGCCTGCCCGGACAGGTCAATTATTCCGCCGCCAAGGGAGGTCTTATCGCCGCGACCAAGGCGCTGGCCCAGGAGGTGGCCCGGAAAAATGTCACCGTCAATGCGGTGGCGCCCGGTTTCATCGCCTCGGATATGACGGCCGGCTTGGATGAGGCGAGTTTAAAAAAGGAGATTCCCGCCGGCCGCTTCGGCCGTCCGGAGGAGGTGGCGGCCGTTGTCGCCTTCCTGGCCTCCCGCGAAGCCTCGTATGTGACGGGAGAATGTATTTCTATCAATGGTGGTATTTATTGCTGAAACTTTATGAAACGATTGACGATAGCAGGGGTTGAAAAAGTGATCCGAGGGGAACGCTTTGTCTTGGATGTGGAAGCCTTGGATGCGGTTCAGAAGAGTTATGATTTCCTGAAGGAGTTTTCCCGGGGGAAAATCATTTACGGCATCAACACCGGATTCGGCCCGATGGCCCAATGGAGAATCGCCGACAAAGACCTGGAAGCGCTGCAATACAACATTATCCGCAGCCATTCCACGGGGGCGGGCGAGGCGCTGGGCCGTGAGCAGGTACGCGCCGCGATGATGGCCCGTATCGGGACTTTCCTGCAAGGCCGTTCCGGGATTCATCCCGAGGTGGTGGAATTGCTGGTGGCCTTTCTGAACAAGGACATTACGCCTTTTGTTCCGCGCCACGGCAGCGTCGGTGCCAGCGGCGACCTGGTCCAGCTGGCCCATATCGCCCTTACCCTGATTGGCGAAGGACAGGTGCTTTACCGGGGACAATGGCGCCCCACGGCGGAGGTGATGGCGGAAAACGGCCTGCATCCCATTTCTATCCATATCCGGGAAGGGCTTTCCGTGACCAACGGTACTTCCGTGATGACAGGCATCGGCATTGTGAATATCCTCGATGCGGTCCGCTTGCTGGACTGGGCGACCCTGGCCGCCGTCTGGATGAACGAAATTGCGTCTTCCTATGATGACCTGATGGCGGAGCCCCTGAACGAGGTCCGTCGCCAGAAGGGCCAGAATGTCATTGCCCGGCGTATGCGGGAGATAGCGGCCAGCAGCGGCTGTCTGGCTCAGCGCGAGCACGAACTTTATGAAGGCCCGCATACGGAGTCCGTTTTCCAGCACAAGGTGCAGGCGTACTATTCGCTGCGCTGTACCCCGCAGATTCTGGGCCCGATCCATGATACGCTCATCCAAGCCTGGGAGGTGCTGGAGAATGAGTTGAATTCCGCGTGCGACAACCCCATCGTCGACCCCGAGACGCAGAATGTCTATCACGGCGGCAATTTCCACGGCGATTATGTCTCGTTGGAGGCGGACAAGGTGAAAATCGCCCTCGTGCGTCTCTGTATGACGGCGGAACGGCAGTTGAATTACCTGTTCCACGACCGCATCAACGGTATCCTGCCGCCTTTCCTCAATGCGGGGACGCTCGGATTGAATTACGGGATGCAGGCCTGCCAGTTTACGGCCACCTCTACAACGGCCGAGTCCCAGACACTGGCGATGCCCAATTATGTACACAGTATTCCCAACAACAACGACAACCAGGATATCGTGTCGATGGGCACCAACTCCCAACTGCTGTGTGCCCAGGTGATTGAGAATGTCTATCAGGTGCTGGCCATCCAGTATATTGCTCTTGCCCAGGCTTCGGACCTGCTGGGCCGGACCCAGAAACTTTGCGATCTCTCCCGCAAGGTCTATGGTGACATCCGCCGGATACAGCCTTTCATTACGGATGACGCCCCCTTCTACGAGCAGCTCCGTCAGGTCATCGGCTACCTCAAAACCTCCCCGTTACGGCTGGCAGAATGAAGCGTATCGGACTCATCGTGTTGTTGCTGCTGGCCTGCTGCGGAGCGCGGGCGCAGTATGTCGCGGGTACCCGGGCGGACGGGTCGGTGGCAACAGTCCCGTATTCGTTTGATACGGATATCCGTGCCATACGACAGAACGCATTCCCGAATTTTGCCAATCCGTATGGGGATTATATCCAATATGCTCCGCTGGCCCTGGTGCCGATATTGAAAGCCTGCGGGGTGCCCACGCGCAACCATTGGGGCCGGATGGCTTCGGCGGCTGCTTTCTGCACCCTCTTTTCCGGCGGGGCCTCCTGGGGACTGAAGCATTGGGTGCATCGGGAAAGGCCCAATCTGGCAGATGACCGTTCCTTCCCTTCCGGACATACCATTCTTGCCTTTTCCGCCGCTCACGTCCTGCATAAGGAATATGGATGGTACAGCCCCTGGATCAGTGTCGCCGGCTATACCGTCGCCCTTTCCACGGCCGTACAGCGTATGGCGACCGATTCCCATTGGATGAGCGACACTTTCGCGGGAGCAGCCCTGGCCATTGGCTGCGTGGAACTGGGTTATTTCCTCAATGATTTGATTTGGCGGGACAAAGGCCGATGCAAAAAATTCAACGAACACGCCCACTATCATTACGAACCGGAAGCACACGACTATTATACCATCGAATGGGTCTGCGGTCGTCGTTTTATGTGCGGGACGCAGGATAACATCGAGCAGTCTGTAACCCCTTGGCGCGGCGGATATGTCGCCTTGCAGGCAGAATTGCCCTGGACGCGGGGGGCCCTGGGTAGCACGATGCCCGGCGCGGAAGGAACCATTGCCATGAATTCCGGAATCAAGACCCGTCTGGGCGCCGGCTCCCTCACCCATAAGGACGGCTCTTCTTACAACACCTACAATATGATGGTCGGTGGCTATTGGACGCTGGCCTTTACAGATTGGTTTGAAGCCGAAGCCTATCCGATGTTGGGTGCTGCTTGGAACGGCCAAGGAGTAGGATTGGACGCAGACCTGGGTTTGAGCGCCAATTTCATTACCGGCGGAGCTTTCAAACTCAAACTCTTTGCGGAGTTCGAGGCATTCAAGACACAAAAAAACTCGCCGTTCCGGGCGAGTTTCTTACTGGGTTATAGCGCGGGCTTCTATTTCTAGAAGCGTCCTGCGTCATTATTTTTTGGAGCCTTTCTTGGCAACGGCACGCTCGGTGTCAAACATCACGGGTGTACCGATGAAGATGGAAGCATAGGTACCGATGATGATACCGATGATGAGAGCGACCGCCAGACCGCGAATGGTTTCTCCGCCGAAGATGGCGATGGAGAGCATCGTTACCAAGGTCGTCAGAGAGGTGTTCATCGTACGGGACAGGGTCGCGTTGAGGGCTTCATTGACTACACCGCTGAATTCAGCTTTCGGATGCAGGCCTCTGTACTCACGGATACGGTCGAAGATAACCACGTTGTCGTTGATGGCGTAACCGATGATGGTCAGGATGGCCGCGATAAAGGTGGAGTCCACATCGAGGGTGAACGGCAGGATGCCCGAGAAGAGCGAGAAGAAGCCAATCACGATGATGGCCGTGTGCGCCAGGGAGACCACGCCGCCCAAGCCCCAGGTCCATTTGCGGAAACGGGTGGCGATGTAGGCGAAGATCACGAACAGGGCAAGAATCACGGAAATGACAGCGCTCCGTTTGATGTCGTTGGCAATGGTGGCGCCCACTTTGTCGGAGGAGATGATACCGTTGGGGTTCTCCAGGGTGGAGGTAAAGTCGGCCAGCGTCAGGTCTTCATTGCTGAAGAAGCCCTTGAGAGCCGTAAAGAGCATATTTTCGATTTCGGCATCCACCTCAGAGGAATCCTCTTTATATTTATAAGAGGTGGTAATCTTCATCTGGCTCTCGCCACCGAACTGCTTGACCTCGACGGAGGCGTTCTTGACGTTTTCGTCGGCGGAAGCGGCGGCATTGAAGACTTCCAGCGTGGCGCTGCGCACATCCTCGGCCTGGACGGGTTTGTCAAAGCGAACCACATAGGTACGGCCGCCCGTGAAATCCACACCATAGGTAAAGCCCTTGGTGAAGATGGAGCACAGGGAAACGGCGATGAGGATGCAGGAGAAGATATACGCCCATTTGCGGTTCTCAATAAACTTGATATGGGTATTCTTGAGGAATCCGCGGGTGAAGGCGTTGTCGAAGGTGATGTTCTTGCCTTTGGATACCCGGCTGTCGAAAATCAGGCGAGGAATGAAGATAGAGGAAAGAACGGAGGTCACAATACCGATGATGAGGGTCGTCGCGAAGCCCTTGACCGGACCGGAACCGAAGAAGAAGAGGACGAGACCGGTGAGCAAGGTCGTAATCTGACCGTCGATGATGGCGGAATAAGCGTTGGAGAAACCGTCCTTGATGGCCAGGCCGAGACCCTTGCCGGTGGCGAGTTCCTCTTTGATGCGCTCGTAGATAATCACGTTGGCATCCACGGCCATACCCAGCGTCAACACAAGACCGGCGATACCCGGCAAAGTGAGGACGGCTCCGAAGGAAGCCAGCGTGCCGAAGAGCAGGACCACGTTGACGAGCAATGCGACATCCGCGACCAGACCGGCACCCTGGTAGAAGCAAATCATATAAACCAGCACCAGGAGGAAGGCGATGATGAAGGAGATGAGACCGGCATTGATGGATTCGGCGCCCAGGGACGGACCGACCACTTGCTCCTGGACGATGGTGGCGGGAGCGGGAAGCTTACCGGATTTGAGCACGTTCGCAAGGTCTTCGGCCTCGGTGACGTCGAAGTTGCCGGTAATCTGCGAACTGCCGCCCGTGATGGCGGAGTTGACGACGGGATAGGAATACACCATGCCGTCGAGCACGATGGCGATCTGGCGGCCGATATTGTCTTTGGTCATCTGGGCCCAGATGTTGGCACCTTCCGCATTCATCGTCATGGAGACATCGGGGTTGCCGCCTCTGCCGTTGCCAAAGTTGACGCGGGCGTCGGTGACCGCTTCTCCATCAAGAGGGGCTTTCCCATCTACCGTGGTGGACTTGATGGCTACGAGTTCGTAGGTATTCCCACCCGGGATATATTCGGACGGCTTAACAGTCCACATCGGCTTGAATTCAGCCGGGAAAAGAGCTTGAACTTGCGGCAGGGCCAGATAGCGGTTGACTTTGGCCGTGTCGGAGTAGTTGGCGTAGCCGATGCAGGCACCCTTGCCCAGTCCGCCCTGATAAGAGTTGGGGCTGAGGACGGCAAAGAGGGGATTCTGCTTTTTGAACTTGGCCAGCGCAGCAGCGTCGTCACCTTCCAGCTGGGCAGCCAGTGAGTCGGTCGCGGCAACAGGGGCTTCTTCCACTTCGCCGGCGCCTTCCCATTCGGAGAGCAACTTATTGGCTTCCGCGAGGAAAGGATAGATTTCGGAATTCTCATAAGTCGCCCAGAATTCGAGGGAGGCGGTACCCTGGAGGAGCTTGCGTACACGCTCGGGTTCTTTGACGCCCGGAAGCTCCACGAGGATGCGGCCGGTGTTGCCAATCTTCTGGATGCTGGGCTGGGTCACGCCGAAGCGGTCGATACGGTTGCGCAACACGTTGAACGAGTTGCTGATGGCGCTCTCCGCTTCTTTGCGGATGACGGCGATGACTTGTTCGTCCGTAGATTCGGGATGAATCTTCTCGTGCATCTCATACGTGCCGAAAATCTCGCTCAAGCGGCGGCCGTTCGCGTTCTGCTGCCAGGCTTCCCCGAAGAGGGTGATGAAATCCTTGGCGGAATTCACGCTGTTTTTCTTGGCTTCCTCGACAGAAGCGAGAAATTCAGGGCTGCGGTTATAATCCGAGAGGGCTTTCACCAAATCCTCCAACTGCACTTGCAGCATGACATTCATACCGCCCTTCAAGTCCAGACCGAGGTTGATCTCTTTTTCCTTGACGGACTTGTAAGTATATGCGAAATACACTTTCTGTGCGGAAACAGAGTCCAGATAATGGGCTTTCGCTTCTTTGCGGACATCGTCCAGATAGTAAGCCTGATCCGCTTCGGCCACTTTGGAAAATGCGGCACTGTCGGCTTGGGCTGCGATGGCCGCCGCTTCGGCCTTGTCATCGGCCTTCCCTTCAACAATCTTGCTGACGAGAGTGAAAGACAATTGCCAGCAGCAAGCCAGAATAAGCAAGACCGCTACCAGTTTGATTGCACCTTTACTTTGCATACGTATTCAATTTTTAAATTTAATTCCAATAAGGGCGCAAATTTACAATTTTTTTCTGAATTTTCAGACGGTTTTTTGGAAAAGAGATACAAAAAGAGGGTGACTAAAAAGTCGAAAGGCTGATAGTCACCCTCTTTTTATGTCTGTTGGTCAGGGTTTGAGCAGCCTGAAACTGCTTAAAAAAAAATAGCTACTCCTCTGATGTACAAAAGAATAGCTATTGCTTTTGTCAATCTTTTTGCTTATATTTGTATTGCAATCAAGAAAACAAAAACTTGACATCAGCAATGGCAAAGGTAGTATATAAATCTTACAATCCC
>JAGCUV010000066.1 GCA_017962705.1 Bacteroidales bacterium | reverse complement strand
CGAAGATGCCGGCATCCTCTGCATAGAGGCAGAACACCAAGCGGACGCAGAGTTTATTGAGCGCTTTCTGGGTTTCTTCACTTTCCGGGTTGCGGTACTGGGCCAGAATCTTATCGTAGAGCACACCGACGATTTCACCGGCCTGGATGGATACTTCCAGCTCTTTCTTCAGGTGGACATTGGTGTCATCAACCAGGAAGGAAAGACGATGGTATTCTTTCTCAAGATCGGCCAGCTGGATGACTTCCGGAGCATCATTAGGATGCTCCATATCGTGGACCTCGAAGGTGGTGAAGTTGCAGGCAACAATCCAGCGAGGAGCCATCGACAAAGGAAGTCCTGCAGCATAGCGGCGTGCCTGCTGGTATGGAGTCAGCTCCTGGCCGTCACTCTGGCGGTATTTGGTGCTGAGGTCAACGTGGGAGCCTTTCTGTTCAATGAGCACTTTGGTCGCAGTAACGTAGCCGTCGATGAAGTCGGAGCCCTTTTCCTTGGTGATGGTCTTGACGGGAATCTCGAATTCCATCGCCTTGACTGGATTCTCCACGCCAAGAACGTCGTGAAGAAGGGCCATCCAGAATCGTTGGGTTTCGCCTTTCTCATAGCCCTTTCCGGACCATTCCTTGACGAATTGTTTGGCGGCTTGTTTCTGGTTATTGATAGTGCTCATGGGTGCTCAAATTTCGCTTAAACAGACAAATATAGCGATTTTACGCAAGCTTTCCTTTGGCGCGGAGCATTTCCAGCTCGTGGTTGTTCATAAAGGCTCGCCAGTCAGGAAGGTTGGAGATGTACTTGGTGCGCTTCTGGACGGTGCTCTTGATGTCGAGAATAATCTGCTCTTCCGAATAGTGAGGCTTCAGGGCGCGGACGTAATCGTCGAGGCGGCGGAGGCATTCCTTCCAGCAGTATTGGCCAATGTTATTGCGGCAAATTCCGGCCGTGTAGCGGATTGCTTTGTCCAGCTCTCCGGCCTGCTCGACGTACAGGAAGGCTCCGATGGCTTTCATGAACTCGACGGCGCTCTCCTCGGTAATCTTGTCGTCCTTGAACTTGATCTTGCTGAAGTATGCCTCGTCCACTTTGTCCAGGACGGACACCAGGCCATAATTGCGGATATGCTTCTCAATCTGGAAATCACCGGCACGATTTAATGTGAAGTCCTGAAGCATCCGGCTGTGAATGTAGTCTTTGACGATTTTCACCTGGTCACGGCCGAGTCGATGATTGTCGTTTTTCCAAGCCATCAGTTGGTTGAGCTGGGCACGGCGGGCCTGCATCATCTCCAGCGGGGTGATAATCATTTTCTCGTGCTTCTCATTGTAGCACTCCGCGCAGTAGGTGGCCATGTTGTCTTCGTCGGTCCCTCCGCGCTCCGGATCAATCACGTAATCGGTACGGAGGAAGACGGACGGGGCTTCTGCGCCACAGACACGGCAGGTGCAGCGGTCACGGCGGAAGATGGCATCTTCCATTTCGGGTTATATGGAGTTAGAACTCATTGTCTTCTGGGTTTTCTACTGGGGTGGTGTCGCTTGGTTCGTCGAGCTCATTGAAGCGAGAATCTACGTATTCAAGCGGCACCTCTTCAATCTCCTTGACTTTTCCAGTCAGCTGGTCGTATTTGACATCGAAATCCGTGGTATGGCCCCTGCGATTCTTGGCCAGTCGGATTTCGCAGCGGTCAAATGAATCCTCGGACAGGTATTCAGTATCCGGGCAAAAGAAGATGATGGTGTCGGCATCGTACTCCAGGGCGCTGGATTCCTTTAGGTCTTCAAGATGCGGATTAGCGTAGGAAGAATAACCGCGCGTCCGCCCGTGGCGCGAAAGTTCAGCGAGTGCGATGACAGGTATGTTCAGCTCCCGGGCAATAAACTTCAACTCCCTGGATATGGCTGAGATTTCCTGCTCGCGCATTCCCTGATACACGGCAGGCGGCTGCATGATGTTGATATTGTCCACGATGACCAGGGCGATGTCGTTTTCCTGCATTGCTTCCTGGATCTTTTTGCTGAGTTTGTTGTACTCAATTCGCGGCGTGTCGTCGATGAATATGGGCGAATCCTTCAAGTCCTTGCAGACGTATTCCAATTGTTCCAATTCTTCCGGTGACAGACCCTCGCCGCGAGATATGGCGCGAGTCGGAAGGTCTGCAGCGATGGTCAGTAAACGTCGGCCAATATCAGCGGCTTTCTGGCCCATCGAGAAGTAGAGAATCGGAATATGGTGGGCATTGTGGGCGTTTACAGCGAGATTGAGCGCAAAGGAAGTAAGCCCAACACCGGCGAAAGACGAGAGAATAATCATGTCGCCGGGCATCCAGCCGTCGGTGCAATCGTCCAGCTCTTTGAAGCCGGATGTTATGCCGCCGGTACCTGCATCCGTCTCACAACGTTCGACGTAGTTGTCAAGAACTTCGCCGATGACGGAGTCCATTTTCTGCAGGCCGCATTGGAATATCTGCTCGTTGAAGTATTTCTCGTCCTCGTGCATAATTATCGTAGCAACTTGCAAATTTACGAAAAACACGGCAGAGGGAAAAGGAAACCCCCGATCTGGTGGGACCGGGGGCGCTGCGTGGGCTGTCGGAGAAACAGTGTCTTATACCCTGACGTGTTCCAGGAAATCGACAATTCCTTCGACGTGGAGGGCGACGATGGCTTTCTGGCCTTCGGTCGATTCCAGGAAGGCAAGGTCGTCGGGATTGTCGTAGAAGAGATTCTCCGTGAGGACGGCCGCTGCATAGGTGTTCCGGAGCAGGTAGAACTGCGCTTCAAAGTCCGGGTCGCCGTCGGTATAGTCGGTGCGGATGCGCTGGCCGGGAAGGTGCTTCCTCGCGGCTTTGTAGAGACAGGTGGCCAGTTCGTCAGAGAGCGTGTGACCTTTGCAGGTGTAGGCGCACCAGCCGCGGGCTTTCATCCATTTGGAACCGTTGCCGGCTGCGTTGGCGTGGATGCTGATGACAGCGACTTTCTGAATGGGCAGGCCCGGCTGGCAGGTCATGCGGTTGGCACGGTCCACTCTGTCCGGCAGCGGGATGTCGGTGTCCTCGGGTGTGAGAATCTCGACATCGTAGCCACGGAGCCGGAGATGCTCGGCGATAGCGTTGACGATGATGCGGTTGAACTTGTACTCCCGGAATCTGCCGTCCGGAGAGCGTTTGCCTGGGGTATTGATGCCGTGACCGGCATCGAGGATGATTTTACACATAGTGCTAAGAATTAGGGATTTGCGTTACTGATACGAGTTCGAGATCCAGGTCTTCGATGAGCGCTGCGACCTCGGGCATTACGTCGGCCGGGAAGTATTTGGCAACCTCACGGGCGACGGGATTGGAGTAGATGGGCTGTTCCGTTCCGGAACGGAGTGGAACAGGTGGAACGGTGGGATGCCCGGTCGGGGCCGGGCATGACGCCTGACGGAGGAGTAAGTCTGCGATGTCTATCTGGGCAGCACGGTCTTCGGCGGTTGCTTCGTCTTCCAGGATGGTGGAGAAGGTGAAGTTGAGACCGGGAAGAGAGGACAACTTTTCGCGCCATTCGGCAGTTGCATCAATGTCTGGGAACACGAGGACTTTGCGGCCCTGGAGGACTGACAGCTTTGGTCCGAGCTGCGTCTTGCCACCGGTGGCCAGCCAAATGTACTGCGGGCAGAAGCCGGAGCCGATGAGGGCGGTCTTTTCGGATTCGACCAGGCAGACAATGGCATCCGAGCGCTGAGGGAGCAAATGTTCACCAAACAAACACTGGCTCACATTCCAGCTCTCCGGCAGCACTCCAGATTTCTTGAGTCTCGCGTGCGCCGAATCGACAGGAACCCCGACATTTTTCACGCGGTGCCCGTCGGCCGGATTGTACTGCATGATCTTTCCGGTGCGAACCCGGCTCTGAACATCGATCTGGTAGAATACGACGGAGCGGTCTTTGGTCACTCCGAGACGGTAATCGGCCCTCAGGCGCTCGATAACGTCGGTTGTGAAGATTGTCTCAAGAAATTCCTGGAGCGTCGATTTAGGCGCGTTTCTGAGCGTTTTGCGCACAATCTCCGCAGTCAGTTCACAAAAGGGAGTTTGCGACCTCGTGCCCGCTTCATCCGAACGTATGGCGTGGCGCGTTCCCGGGACGCCACGGGATTGTT
>JAGCUV010000065.1 GCA_017962705.1 Bacteroidales bacterium | reverse complement strand
GACGATTCCAAGTTGCAGGAGGAGTCGGATTTCAAGGAGATGCTTAAGAAGTGGACGGCGCGTTTAACCGGCAACACGCAGCGGATGGCGTCCGTGCTGAAGGCCATTTTGCTTGCGCAGTACGGAACGCGAGACTACTTCGCCCAGACCCTCGGCTGGGGGTGGGATGCGATGATGTCCGCCAAAGACGGAACGGATGCGTTCATGAAGACGCTTGAAGAGGTCGTCGCCGCGAAATCAACGGAGGGTGCGAAAGCCAAACTTGATTTTGCGCCGCTAATCTTGGCTGCGTCGAAGGCCGGCAACAGGGAGGCGTTCCGTCAGCTCGCCCAGCTGCAGGACCGGCTTGAGCCGGTGCCGCAGTCGTCACAGCTGTATCCGACATCTGACATCGGCGGCGAACTGCTTTCGTCGGACGGGATGCTCCGGACGTCCTCCACGAGTTCGTGGGACGTGCCGGCGCGGTATGCGAGGTGCTTGGACCGGTCGCCGTGTGAACGCAATGCTTTCCATACGGGCAAGGAGAAGTCGCCGTGGGCCGTGGTGATCCTTGCCGGTGCGGCCGACATCTGCGGGGTGATCGCCGAAAACAGGGGTGGCGGCCACAACCGTGCGCGGCAGGTGCCGATCGAGG
Source organism: Bacteroidales bacterium (assembly GCA_017962705.1). Taxonomy (GTDB): domain Bacteria; phylum Bacteroidota; class Bacteroidia; order Bacteroidales; family UBA932; genus Cryptobacteroides. The sequence continues at coordinate 1,922 of JAGCUV010000065.1, read as the reverse complement.
TGCAGCTTTCCGAGGATGGCCAGACGTGGAGCACGGTGTTCCGTGCGGATGATGTACGGGATACGTACCGGGTGGATATCAGAGCTTCGCCGCGCAGAGCCACGCAGGTGCGTGTAAGGCGCGTGCCGGATGCCCAGGAGAATTTCTTTCACCTCGGCAAGATACTTGTCTATGGCCGCAAGTTGTACTGAATATCCTGAAGACGACCATATTACCAGTTTCTTTTTTTAGAGTCAGAGAAATAATCTTTAGTCCTCATCTTTTGAAGATGTTTCATCACGTTTTCGGGCGCACCAACATCTTTCATGAAATCTTCTTGGGCCGAAATGCAGGAGTTCTCGGCGTTCCTCCCTTTCCATATTTCACTAGGGACCTTGCCGTTGAATTTCTTGCGATAGTCATTATATAGCTTCGAATGGTATGCGTCGTGAACAATTGTGGAGGCATACCACCGTAAATTTGATCGGGCAGTCTTTGAACCGACTTTAAAAATGGGAGGATTGTTAAATGTACGCATGCCACTTTTCTCCGCGCTTTGAATTATAGAAACATAGTTTGTGACCAATTCGTAGGATCTGGGTGATTTCTCCTTGATAAGAAACAGGGCATCTTCCGTCTTTTCCACAAATTCGTCTGTGCCAAATATCAGGATTGGCAGCAGTTCCCTTCTTTTGTCGGCATTCCCGGATTCATCTGGATTTCCTCGCTTGCAGTCGTCCGTCTCCGGCCGATACTTCTTCAAGAGACTGTCTTCCAGCTTGACGGAAAAAGTCCAGCCCTTGTCTGGCTTCGCTCCTTTGGGCGCCTGTTGGTCATCGGCTTGATCCTGACAGGCATCGAGCATCAGCCACTGTCCGGTGGCCTTGCCGACCGGCACGATAAACAACTGCGGCAATTTTGTCCAGGATCCGTCTTCCTTGCCCAACGCCAACTTGGCCCTGAATTCGTCCACGATGTCATTAAACTCAGCGGTTATTTCCGCATCGGACATTCTCTTCTCTTGCGGAGGCGAAAAGAGGCGTATGGAATAGAGCGCGTGATTGACTTTCGAATACTTGAGCTCCACTTGCGAGCATTTGTGAAACGGCTTCTTCAACCTCTCCGTCACGATGATGTTCCCGTGCTTGTCCAATATCGGCTTGGCCGGAAGTTTCACGATCGCCCCAAGCTCGTATCCGCAGAATGATTCGATTCTCCCTTTGAGATTGACCTGGAAATTGACCGGCATGTCACCGTCCTTCGGTTTTTGGGGAAGAGTCAATTTCCTGCCGCCGCCTGTCCTTGACCGAACGTCCGCCTTTTTCGCTGGCGCATTCCTCCCCCTGGCGGCGGAAGCGCCTCCTCCTCTAATGCGTTTTACGTCTGAATCAGGCCTGCCGTCATTCACGCCTTGATGAACAGCAGCCTCCGCCCCCAATGACAAGGCAATCGCCGAAACCACCATCAATAGATGTCTGTAGAACATCGCAAATGGTTTAAGGGCACCCGCGACTTCCTTAATAAGTGCCCGCACAGTATTGCCGTTTTGGCGCGGGCTTTCGTTTGCCATCAACACTTTCATCCGTTCGCCCCTCGGGAACATCCAGTTCTTACTTCCGAGGTTCTTTTTCATTGATTCGTTCCTTTCTGAAGTTCAAAACGTTTCATGCGCTTGCCGTCGCGCTCGATGGTCTCGAAGAACATCTTTGCGGGACGCACCCAGAGCCCGTGTTCGCCATAAAGCGCGCGGTAAACGACCATCTCCTCAAGCGTCTCGGAGTCCTTGGCGAAACCCTCAAGGCGATAGAGGTTCCCCTTGAAGTGCCGGAACTCCCGTCCAACAAGATCCTGGTGGTCTTCTATCATGTTATCCTCCTCCTCTGCGCTCTCCGCCTCTCTGCACCTCTGCGTGAGATTTTATGCTCGCCATCCTCTCAGGTTCG
>JAGCUV010000064.1 GCA_017962705.1 Bacteroidales bacterium | reverse complement strand
CCTACTCCCCCTGCGGCATCGCCTTGGCCGCCTCTTTCAACCCCGAGGTTGCCCGCGGCGTGGGAACAGGCATCGGTTATGACGCCAGGGCGCGGGGCGTGGGCATTATGCTTTGTCCGGGTGTCAACATCTACCGAAGCCCGCTGTGCGGCCGCAACTTCGAGTATATGGGCGAAGACCCCTATCTCGCCTCCGAGACGGCGGCCAAATATATCACGGGTATCCAGAAGCAGGGCGTGATGGCTACCATCAAGCATTTCGCGCTCAACAACCAGGAGTACGACCGTCACGTGGCCAGCAGCAATGCGGACGAGCGCACGATGAACGAAATCTACTTCCCGACCTTCCGCAAGGCCGTGGAAGAAGCCCGTGTGGGTGCGGTGATGACCTGCTACAATCCCGTCAACGGCCAACACGCCGCCGAGAACAGCTGGCTCATCAACGAAAACCTGCGCAAATGGGGATTCGAGGGCTTTGTCATGTCCGACTGGGTGTCCACCTACACCCCGATCGGTTGCGCGATGAGCGGTCTGGATATGGAAATGCCCAATGGCTATGCCATGAACTACAATACGCTCAAACCCCTCATCGACAACGGTGTCGTTCCCGAGCGGGTGATTGACGAGAAGTGCATCCACATCCTCCAGGCTTTCATCGCCTACGGCTTCCTGGACAAGCCGATGAAGGACAGCAGCATCCCCGAGGATTATGACGTGAGCCGCCAGTTGGCTTATCAGGCGGCTGTCGAAGCCCCTGTTTTGCTGAAGAACGATGGCGTGCTTCCCATCAAGGGCGGCAAGATCCTGCTGGTGGGTCCCAATGCCGATTATGTCACTTTCGGCGGTGGTTCTGGTGCCATGCATCCGCTCAAGAAATACGAAGTCACTTTGTACCAGGGCTTGTGCAATCTGGGCAAAAAATACAATGTTACCCTTCGAAACGGCATTCCGGGCAATGTGGCGGAACTGAAAAACGTGGATGCGATTATCGTTGCGGCAGGATTCAACAAGACTACGGAAAGAGAGAACAGCGACCGTCAATACGCCTTGGACAAAGACCAGGTGAAATTGATTGACGAGGCGGTGGCCACGGGCAAAAAAGTGGTCGTGATTGTCTATTCCGGCGGCGAGGTAGATTTGAGCAAGTGGGGCGACAAGGTTAACGCCATCGTGATGGCATGGTACACGGGTCAGGAAGGTGGCCGTGCGCTGGCCGACATTCTTTCCGGCAAGGTCTCCCCTTCCGGTCGTCTGCCTTTCACTTTCTGGGGTAGTCTGAAGAAGAATCCGTCAACGCCTTACTACCATCCGGCCAAACTGGATGAGAGTGTCTATACCAAACACGAGCCGGGACATTATGCTTCCCGCCATGCCAAGTTCCCGTTCATCGATTATGGTGAGGGAGTGTTCGTAGGCTATCGCGGCATCAGGCATTTCGGTGTAGAACCGTTGTATCCTTTCGGCTATGGACTGACCTATTCCACTTTCGCCTACTCCGACGCTTCCGTCGCCAAGGTGACGGACGGCTATGAAGTCTGCTTCACGCTGACCAATACGGGCCAATGCGAAGCGACCGAGGCGGTGCAGATCTATGTGGCTCCGCAGTCTCCGTCCATCATCCGTCCGGAGCGTGAACTCAAGGGCCTGGCCAAGGTCAAGCTGGCCAAGGGCGCCAAGCAGGTGGTCAAGGTCCTGCTTCCGATGGATGCGTTCAAGTACTACGACATCTTCTCGCACGACTGGGTTTTGGATCCCGGCGCCTACAACATCGAAGTAGCCGCCTCCGCCACCGACATCAAACTCTCGACTGCGATTACTGTGGAGTAAGACTTGCGTAAAATACAAAAAAACGGCCGGCTGAAAAAGTCGGTCGTTTTTTTGTATTTACGCGATGACGCCGGAGCCGGTGAGTTCGTCTGCACTGGATAGCGGCGCGCCGGGCGTGACCGGCTCGTACCAGACGGCGAACTGGCCGGGGGTAATGCCGCGTTGGGGCTCGTCGAACAGGATGAAAAGTCCGCCAGTGCGGCGGATGAGCGTGGCGTCCTGCAGGGGCTGGCGATAGCGGATGCGGGCGCAGACGCGACGGGTTTGTCCGACGGCAAGCGCGAGGTCGGGACGGACCCAGTGAATCTCATCGGGAGCGATGCGCAGGCAGCGGCGGGAAAGGCCCTTGTGCTCCTGGCCCTCCCCTACATAGATAATATTGGAAGGGATGTCGGTCGCCAGGATAAAGAGCGAGTCCTTGTGTCCGCCGACCCCCAAGCCCTTTCGCTGGCCGATGGTGTAGAACTGCGCCCCGTCGTGCTCGCCGACGATTTTTCCGAAAGGATTGTCTTTGTAGCGCGTCTTCTTGATATGCTTTTTGCCGCTGCGGTAAGTTTCCGTCTCGAAACGGATATCGCCGTAGTCAATAGGCGTGGCCAGATCCGCCAGTTCCTCATCCGTCAGTTGTTCCGGTGTTATTCCATCCAACTCCTGATAACGCAGATAGCGGGCATTTTGGGCATAATACGCATCATACACTTCGACGATATTCCCTTTCACACTTTTGAGTTGTTGCTGCAGGAAGGTGGGCAGGTCCACCTTGCCGACGAAACAAATGCCCTGGGAGTCCTTTTTGTCCGCCGAGGGCAGGTCCGCCTCGCGGGCGATGCGCCGAACTTCGGGTTTCTCCAGATCTCCGATGGGGAAAAGGGCTGATGCCAACTGTTCCTGTGAGAGTTGGCAAAGGAAATAACTCTGGTCTTTGTTGCCGTCGGTACCTGCGAGCAAACGATACAAGGGCTTGCCATCAGTCCCTGAAACAAGCTTTCCGGATGCATTCAACACGGGTTCCTTGCGGCAGTAATGGCCGGTAGCCACCATCTCGGCGCCGAGCTTGCGGGCACATTCCCAGAAAGCATCAAATTTAATCTCTCGATTGCAAAGTACATCGGGATTGGGCGTGCGTCCCTTGGCATACTCCGCGAACATATAATCGACTACGCGCGCACGATAAGGCTTGCTCAAATCCACGAAATAGAATGGAATGCCGATTTTGCGGGCGACCATCTCCGCCACGAAACGGTCTTCTTCCCATTCGCAGTCGCCATGCAAGGTGCCGGCCGTATCGTGCCAGTTCTGCATAAAGAGCGCGAACACATCATAGCCTGCCTGCTTGAGTAGCAGGGCCGCTACGCTGGAGTCCACGCCTCCCGACAATCCGATACAAACTTTCATATATCCGACAAAATGCTTACATTTGCCAGCGCAAAGATACATAATTTATGGCAACTATCAGCATATCCTACGATTGTCTTACGCCCGAATCCCTGTCCCCGCCGGACAGCGAGCTGATAGCCCGGGCGTTGGAAGCCCGAACAAACGCCTATGCGCCTTACTCCCATTTCCGCGTAGGTTGTGCAGTTCGACTGAGCGACGGACGCATTTTTTGCGGTTCCAATCAGGAAAACAACGCCTACCCTTCGGGACTATGTGCGGAACGGGTGGCACTTTTCGCCGCCCACAATGACCTGCGCGGCGCGTGGATAACGGATATCGCCCTGGTCGGAGGTGCCGGTACGGACATTGACGAGGAACCGGTCTTTCCTTGCGGGGCCTGCGCGCAAGTGCTGCTTGAATTCGAGTCGCCCGAGCACGCGGTCAATATTCTTTGCGCCGGCTCCAATCGCGTGCTGAAACTGACGGGCGCTACGTCCCTACTCCCCTTCGGCTTCGGGAAATAAGGAAATCCGCAGACACGCGTTAAAAAAGATTGCAGATTCGTAAAAAATCACTACCTTTGTCGTCGGGTAAGTCTTGCACGACCAGCTCCCTTTGAATTCCCCCAGGGTCGGAAGGCAGCAAGGGTAAAAGGTTGTAGCGGTGCGATGCAATCCGCTTACCCTTTCGCGGAAATAGCTCAGTTGGTAGAGCGCCAGCTTCCCAAGCTAGAGGTCGCGGGTTCGAACCCCGTTTTCCGCTCTCAGGCGCCTTTAAATTTGTGTGCAAATTTAAAGGCGCCTTGCGATATCACATCGGTGGCGCCTTCTATAACCTAAACTTAAACTATGAAAAACTTCATCGCAAAGATAGAAAGGATTTTTATTTTCACAAAAAAATGTTGCGAAAATGTATCATTTTTACAAAAATTTGATGCAAAATCACAATTTTCGACTGCATTTTCACAAAATCGAGTGCAAAAACACAAAAGTCATCCCAGTTCCAAAGCAACTACTCTTCAACAATGCGTAACTTGGCATATTGCAACAACAGCAATTTTTCGCCATAGTTGTCGAACAATACTTTCGCCTTGACGGAAGCGCCCTCACGCTCCAAAGTGACGATACGGCCGTACCCGAATTTGCTATGCTCGACCCGCTGTCCCGCCTTCATATCCAGCACGCTGCTGGGGACAAAATCCTCGCGAGGGGCCGCCTGCGGCTGCGAAATACGCGAAACCGGCCGTGTCAGGGGCGACGGCCCCGCAGGGGCGCTGGATGATGAGCCTGCGCCAGGCCGACTCCCTGACGAGGCCCGCGAACCGCCCCAGGCGGGACAAGTGCCGGAGCCGGTCTGCGAACCAGAATCCACCCCCGGCGTACGGACGGAAGGCAAAGGATGATCCAGATAGCGCGAATCAATTTCCCGCAGAAAACGGGACGGCGGATTGGACTCATGCTGGCCGTTACGCATACGGGAGGCGCAATAAGACAGGGTGACCACCTTGCCGGCGCGCGTCATCGCCACATAAAAAAGACGACGCTCCTCCTCTATCTCCGCACTGCTGCCTGACAGTCCGAAACTGCCTGATGGGAAAAGATTCTCTTCCAGTCCCGTCACATACACATACGGAAACTCCAGACCTTTAGAAGCATGAATGGTCATCAACGCCACTTTGTTGTTGACTCCGTCTGCACCTTCGTCCACATCCACCGCGCTAAGCAGGGAGACATTCTCCAGAAACTCATCCAGCGTAACAAGCGGAAGCGAATGTTCGTCGTATTCCGCGACGGAATCTTCGTATTGCAATTCCGCCAGATACTCGCTCTGACGCTCCTCCACGAAGGATTGGGTACTGTCCAGAAGCTCCTGCACATTGGCCATGCGGGACTGCCCTTCCACAGAAGTGTCACCCTTGAAATGCATCCACAAGCCGCTATCCATACAAACCTTTACAGCCAGTTCGTGGGCATCCGTTTGTGGATAAGCCTCGTGGGCTGAAGCAATCAGCTTACAAAACGCGGACAGCCGCTCCATCGCAGCGGTTTTCAAGCCGAAAGCGGTCAACTCGGGCATATTCAAAGCCGCCCGGAAATAGGAGCAATTCAACCTGGAGGCTACCGCTTGTACAGCCGCAAGTGAAGTGTCCCCAATCCCACGCGCAGGTTTGTTGACAATGCGTTTGAACGACTCGTTATCCTCGGGGTTTACAACCAGTTTGAAGTAAGCCATCGTATCCTTGACTTCCGCCCGCTCGAAGAACGAATTGCCTGAATAAATCACATAGGGAATGTTGCGGCGGCGAAGTTGCTCCTCCAACACGCGCGACTGGGCGTTGGTCCGGTAAAGAATGGCGAAATCCTTGTACTCTGCATGGTCGCGCTGCATGTGGCCCATGATGGAAGCCGTAATGAGCATCGCCTCTTCCTGATCGGTAAACGCCTTGACGAGATGAATCGGATCGCCCGCTTCCTGCTCGGAAAAACAGGTTTTCTTGATACGGTCCCGGTTCTTTTCGATGACGGAATTAGCGGCATTGACAATGGTCTGTGTCGAACGGTAATTGCGCTCCAGCCGAAACACCTTGGTCCCCTTGAAGTCTTTTTCAAAGCGCAGGATATTCTCCACTTTCGCCCCACGAAAGGCATAGATAGACTGCGAATCATCACCTACAACACAAATGTTACTGTGATTGACACACAACATTTTAAGTATTACATACTGGGCAAAATTGGTGTCCTGATACTCATCCACCATCAAATAGTCAAAACGGGACGCTATCTCCTTACGAGCCTCCTCATTCTTCGACAAAAGGATGTTCATATTGAAGAGAATATCGTCAAAATCCATCACGCCGCTCTGCCGGCACTTCTTCCAATAGAGTGCGTAAATATCCCCCAGCCTCGGACGACGACTGTGCGCATCAGCCTGCTGGACTTGCGGGTTGTTGACATAACTGCCCGGCCCCACCAGAGAGTTCTTGGCCTCAGAAATACGGGAGAGCACATCCTTGGGTTTATAGCTCTTGTCATCAAGTCCCAATTCCTTGATGCAGGCTTTGATCAGGGACTGGCTGTCGGAGGTGTCGTAAATCGTAAAAGCCTGCGGATATCCCAGACATTCGGCATAATCCCGCAAAAAACGGATAAACACCGAATGGAATGTCCCCATATAGAGTTTGCGGGCCAGCCGCCACCCCACCATCATGGCGACGCGTTCCTTCATCTCACCCGCCGCCTTTTTGGTGAAAGTCAGGGCCATGAGCCTTTGCGGGTCACCCCACTCGGCTATCGCATAGGCAATACGGCTCGTCAGCACCCGGGTTTTTCCTGAACCGGCTCCCGCCACGATGAGCACGGGCCCGTTCAACTGCTGTACCGCCGCTTTTTGCTGAGGATTGAGCCCCACGAGTATTTCCTGACTATCCATCACAAACAATTTTCATAAGGACTGCGAAAATACAAAAAAAATGCGTAACTTCGCGGCACTTTTTAAAAAAGGTAATAAATCTATTTAACAGCCATTCATGATGTCAAACAACATCCGTTTAAAGAAAGGTCTGGACATTCCCGTAGCGGGAAAAGCAGCCCTGCAGTGTGAGCGGACGGTGATCGGCGACCTCGTCGCGGTAAGCGGCTGTGAGTTCAGGGCTTTGGTTCCCCGCCTGCTCGTCAAGGAAGGCGACAGCGTGCTGTGCGGAACCCCCGTGCTGGCAGACAAGAAACGTCCCGAAATCCTCTTCACTTCTCCCGTCAGCGGTACGGTCAAAGCCGTCGTCCGGGGAGAGAAGCGCAAACTGATCGAGGTTCAGATTCAGACAGACGGCCGGCAAGCCGCCATCGACTTTGGTAAGAAGGACGTCAACGCCCTTTCAGCCGAGGAGGTCAAGGATGCTTTGCTTAAAAGCGGTCTTTGGCCTTCTTTCGTACAACGCCCCTATGGCATCATCGCCCATCCCGACGACACGCCCGACGCCATTTTCGTCTCCGCATTCTCGACCGCTCCTCTCGCCGCAGACATCGACTTCTGCTGCAAAGACGAGGTCAAATTCATTCAGGCCGGTGTAGACGCGGTGCGCAAATTATCCGCCAAAGGCGTAGTCGTTTCCTATCGCAAAGACGGCAAATCGCCGCTTGAGAAGCTGGAAAATGTTCAGAAATTCTATTTCGAGGGCAAACATCCCGCCGGCAATGTGGGCGTGCAGATTCATCATCTGCGCCCCATCCGCAAGGGAGATGTGGTGTGGACCATCACCCCGATGATGCTTGCGGCCATCGGCAAACTTTTCCTCACGGGCAAAGTCGACCTGATGCGCAAAGTGGCCGTCAGCGGTCCCGCCGCCTTGTACCCTGCGTACATCAACACCGTTCCCGGCGTGAAGATGAGCCAGCTGCAGGACTTCTTCGGCACCCAGACGCAGAGCGTACGCATTATCAGCGGTGACCTGCTCAGCGGCAAGACGGTCGGCTTCGAAGGCAGCCTGGGCTTCAAAGACAACCAGGTCAGCCTCATTCTCGAAGGCAATGATTACGAGATGTTCGGCTGGGCCAAACCTATCCGTATGAGTCAGTTCAGCACCTCCAAGACCTATTTCTCATGGCTCACGCCCTGGAAGAAATACGAGATGGACACCAACCTGCACGGCGGCGAACGCGCGTTCGTCGTGAGTGACGTGTACGGCAAGGTGCTGCCGATGAACCTCTTCCCCGTCTATCTGGCCAAGGCCTGCCTGGCCGGCGACATCGAGAAGATGGAGAAATACGGCATCCTCGAAGTGTTGGAAGAAGATCTCGCGCTTTGCGAATTCGTCTGCCCGTCCAAGATTGACATCCAAGCCATCATTTCCGACGGCATCGATCTTATGTTGAAAGAAATGGCTTAATCAGGAGGACAAGTTATGAACCCTTTGAGAAAATTGGTAGATCAAATCAAGCCCACCTTCGAGAAAGGAGGCAAACTGGGCTTCCTGCACTCCACCTTCGACGCGTTCGAGACCTTTATGTTCGTCCCCAACACGGTGACGCGCAAAGGCTCGCACATCCGCGACTGCGTGGATATCAAACGCGTGATGATCATCATGGTCCTCGCGCTCGTTCCCGCCTTCTTCTTCTCCATCTGGAACATCGGTTACCAGCACACCCTTGCTTTCGGCCTGAAAGACTGGGGATTCTGGAACATCGTCGGTTATGGTCTGATGAAAATCATCCCCCTGTATCTGGTGACTTACATCGTAGGTCTCGCCATTGAATTCGCTTCCGCCCAAATCAAGGGACACGAAGTCAACGAGGGCTACCTCGTCACGGGCTTCATCCTCCCCTTGATCGTCCCGGTAGACGTTCCCCTCTGGATGCTGGCCGTCGCCACCGCTTTTGCCGTCATCATCGGCAAGGAAGTGTTCGGCGGAACGGGTATGAACATCTGGAATCCGGCGCTTCTGGCCCGCGCATTCCTGTTCTTCTCCTATCCCAGCAGCATGTCCGGCGACTACGCCTGGATCGGCGGTTTGCAGAAAGCTTCCGAGGGTGGCATTCCCTGGGCCAGCGGCAGCGGCGTTATCGTAGACGGATTCTCCGGTGCAACGCCTCTGGCCAATGCTTCGATGCAAGGCCTCGCCGACCACGGCTACAACTTCTGGAACCTCTTTGTCGGCAACATCCCGGGCGCGGTGGGTGAAACTTCCGCCATCGCCATCCTGCTGGGCGCCATCCTCATCGTCTGGACCGGCGTCGCCAGCTGGAAGATCATGGTCTCCGGCATCGCGGGCGGCCTGCTCGTCGGCTGGGTCGGCTTTATCGGCGGCGCCACCGACATTCCCTGCTGGTATCAACTGGTGATGGGCGGTTTCCTCTTCGGCATCGTCTTTATGGCCACCGACCCTGTCACCTCCGCCCAGACCGAGTGCGGCAAATGGGTGTACGGCTTCCTGGTCGGCGCCATCTGCGTACTCGTACGTCTGTTCAACCCCGGCTATGCCGAAGGCATGATGCTCGCCATCCTGCTGATGAACACCTTCGCTCCGCTCATCGACCACTATGTCATTGAGGCTTCCATCAAGCGTCAGGCTCGCAAGAAAGTAAAAATCGCTTAATTCCTTATAAGATATGAATACAAACAGCAATCTCTATACGGTGATCTACACGAGCGTTGTCTGCGTGTTGGTCGCGGCGATTCTTGCCTTCGTCTCCCAGGCGCTGGCTCCCCATCAGGAGGCCAATGAGAAGGCGGAGACCATCAGCCAGATTCTCACGGCAGCCCGCTTTGCGGACAAGTCCGAGTGGGACAGCAAAGGAAACGACGCCATCCTTTCCTTCTATAAAGAAAATGTCGAAAAAGCATGGCTCGTCAACGCCCGGGGCGAAGAAAGCGGCACGCTGGATATCTCCAAGGCCGAAATCGTGACAGTCTCCGGACTCAAGAAACAAAACTACGCCATCAAGGACGGCTCCGAGCTGAGCCTGCCGGTCTATCGCTTCAAAAACGGCATCACCGTCGTTCCCATCTACGGAGCGGGCCTCTGGGGTCCCGTCTGGGGCTATATCGCCTTCCAGAGCGACCTCAAGACCATCGCGGGCGCCTACTTCGACCACGAGAGCGAGACCCCGGGCCTGGGCGGCAAAATCAAGGACGACCCCGCCTTCCGTGCCCAGTTCGACGGCAACTATCCAGATTTCAAAGGCACGAAGGACGAAGTATTTGAAATCGTCAAAGGCGGCTCCCCCAAAGACAAAGAGGGAAAAGATGTCGCGGACAACAAGATTGACGCCATCACCGGTGCCACGATGACCTCCAAAGGCTTGGACGAAGCCATCGACACCTGGCTGGAGGCCTACAAACCCATCCTTAACCGATAGGAGGAATGACTATGGATGCAAAATTGAAAGAAACCATTCTCAACCCCATCTTCAAAGGCAACCCCATCACCGTCCTGGTGCTGGGCATCTGCTCCTCGCTCGCCGTTACGGTCGAGATGAAGGGCGCCTGCGTGATGGCCCTGTCCGTCATCCTCGTGACGGGACTTTCCAGCCTCGTATGCTCCTTGCTCCGCAAGACCATTCCCAACCGCGTGCGCATCATCATCCAATTGGTGGTCGTCGCGCTGATGGTGATTCTTGTGGACCAGTTCCTCAAGGCCTATGCCTATGGCATTGACAAGCAGCTGAGCGTATATATCGGCCTGATCATCACCAACTGTATCGTGATGGGCCGCATCGAGGCTTTCGCCTTGAGCAACAAGCCCCTCCCCTCCCTGTTGGACGGTCTGGCCAACGGTGCGGGATACGGCCTGATTCTCATCGTGGTGGCGTTCTTCCGCGAACTGCTCGGCAGCGGCACCCTTTTCGGACTGCCCGTGCTCTCCGCCCTCGGCTACACCAACAACGGTCTGGTCATCCTGCCTCCGATGGCCCTGATTATCCTGGGCTGCATCGTCTGGATACAGCGGGCCATTCAGAAAGACCTTCAGGAAAAATAACCCCTAGCCGCAAAGAATTATGGAATATATCAGCTTATTTGTAAAGTCGATTTTCGTTGACAATATGATTTTCGCATACTTCCTGGGTATGTGTTCCTACCTGGCAGTATCGAAAAATGTCAAAACGGCGAACGGGCTCGGGGCGGCTGTCATCTTCGTGTTGGCGGTCACCCTTCCCATCAACTACCTGCTCTACACCTACGTCCTCAAGCCCGGCGCCCTGCTTTGGTTGGGTGAAGGTTTTGCCGACGTCAACCTGAGCTTCCTGAGCTTCATCGTTTTCATCGCCACCATCGCCGCCATCGTCCAGATTGTGGAAATGGTCGTGGAGAAATTCGCTCCCTCTCTTTATTCCTCCCTCGGTATCTTCCTCCCGCTCATCGCCGTGAACTGCTCCATCCTCGGTGGCTCCCTGTTCATGCAGAACAAGGACTTCGCAGGCATCGGAGAATCGTTCACCTACGCGCTCGGCAGCGGCATCGGTTGGTGGCTGGCCATCGTGGCCCTCGCCGCCATCCGCGAGAAGATGGCCTACGCCCACGTTCCCGCCCCGCTCAAGGGCTTGGGAATCACGTTCATCACCGTCGGTCTGATGGGTATGGCCTTTATGACCTTTATGGGTATTTCCTTATAATATATAGGAGAGAAGAGTATGAAAATGACGATTATTGCTTCCGTTGTCCTGATGGTGCTGGTCATCCTGGCGCTGGTAGCCTTGCTGCTGGTGATCAAGGGCGCCCTCACCCCCAAAGGCAAAGTGAAAATATCCATCAACGATGGCAAGAAAGAAGTCGAGGTGACGCCGGGCGGCAACCTGCTGGGCACCTTGGCCGAACAACAGATTTACCTGCCCTCCGCCTGCGGCGGAAAAGGCAACTGCGGCCAGTGCAAATGCCGCGTCGTCGAAGGTGGTGGTGAAATCCTGCCCACAGAAGTCGGCTTCTTCAACCGCAAACAGATACAGGACCATTGGCGGCTGGGCTGCCAAGTCAAGGTGAAAGAGAATCTCAAGATTGTAGTTCCCGATTCCGCTTTGTCCGTCAAGAAACTTGAATGCGAGGTCATCAGCAACGACAATGTCGCGACCTTCATCAAGGAATTCACCGTCAAGCTCCCCGAAGGCGAGCATCTCGAATTCAAAAGCGGTGAATACATCCAGATCGATATCCCCAAATACGAACTGGACTTCAAGGACATCGCCGTCGGCGAAGAATATCGCGGCGACTGGGACCGCTTCCACTTCTTCGACCTGCACGCCTCCAACCCCGAGAACACCATCCGGGCCTACTCGATGGCTTCCTATCCGGGAGAAAAAGGCATCATCAAGCTCAACGTGCGTATTGCGACGCCTCCTTTCGACCGCAGCGTACCGCGTGAACTCGGCCCGAAGCTCCTTCCCGTCAATCCGGGCATCGCTTCCACCTACGTCTTCACCCGCAAACCGGGCGACAAGGTCATCATCAGCGGTCCTTACGGAGAATTCCTCCTGCCGGAAAATGACCCCGACGATCAGGAATACATCTTCGTGGGCGGCGGCGCCGGTATGGCTCCCCTGCGTTCCCACATCATGGAACTCTTCAAAACCCGCCATACCCAAAAGCAGGTGCGTTTCTTCTACGGTGCCCGTGCGCTGGTGGAGGCTTTCTACCTGGAAGACTTTGCGGAAATCGAACGGGAGAACCCCAATTTCCATTTCCACCTCGCCCTCGACCGTCCCGACCCTGCGGCGGACGCTGCCGGCGTGAAGTATACTGCCGGATTCGTCCACAACGTGATGTTCGAGACTTATCTCAAGGATCACGAGGCGCCCGAAGACATCAAATATTTCATGTGCGGGCCTCCGATGATGGTCGGTGCTGTCAACAATTTGCTGGATTCCCTCGGCGTTGCGCCTGAAAACATCCTCTACGACAACTTCGGCGCATAGGAAAAATCTTCCGAATTTCGGGCTGAAACCGTCCAAAAATTCTCAATTTCACAAAAAGGTCAAGAAAAAGAAAAACTTTTCTTGACTTTTTTAGTTTTTACGATTTGAGAGTTTACATTTGCGGCGTGACCAAAACACGTCAAACAATGAAAAAAATGCGATGGACAGCCCATTCGGCGCAAACGGCAAACACAGTGTCAATCCCGGAAGTACTCACTGGCTTCCTATCCAAAGGAGAGGTTTCTTCCCTCCGAGCATTTGCCATAGCGCCACCCCGCTTCATTATTTGTTATTTGCTTGCTTTACTTCTCTGGACTGCCCCGCTCTGCCTTTGCGGCTGCCGGAAAGCAACGCCCGCGACGGGTCTTGACTTCGAGGCGGCCACGAAGCGCAGTTGTGTGCTTCGGCTGCGCGCCCCATCTTCCCTGACGGAAGGATACAAGGGCGGCGAATCGGAGCATGACACGCTGGACATCTTTGCCTACGACCCCGAAAACCACTGCCGCATAGACTCGTATTCGCGCATCGCCTACGCGGATGAAATCCGGCTCACCCTGACCACCGGCCGCAAAAAACTCGTCGTTCTTTGCGGCGTCAACACCTCCCGCTTGCGCTATGCCGACATCGTCTCCATGGATCATTTGCAACAAGTCTGCGGACGGCTGGAAGAAGAAAATCCGGAGAAACCCCTGCTCAGTGGAACTACCGAGGTGGATGCCGGTGTCAATCCCCGGGCAACGGTCACGCTGGAGCCGCTGCTTACCCGCATCCGCGTATCCCGCCTGGCCGCCGATTTTTCGGGATGCAGCTATGAAGGCGCCGTCGTGGACAGCGTCCGCATCTACCTGACCAATGTCAGTTGCCGAGGCTCCGTGCTGGCCCGGGACAGCATCCGTGCGCAAGACTTTGTGAACTATGGCCGTTGGAGCGACGGGGACATCTGGTCTTTCGCTTCGCCCGGAATGCTCCATGATGCCCTGGAGGGAAACCTGACCGCTACACCCCGAAGCCTCGCGACCAGCCTGTTCTGTTATCCCAACCAAAATCCCGACGAAGCAGCCGGAAGCCCCTTCACTCGCCTGGTAATCGAGTGCCGCATCAACGGAGAACGTTTCTACTACCCCATCAATATCGGACGGGGAAGCTGGAAAGCGGCGGGGATGGCTGAAGGAGTGGCCCGGGGCAAAATCTACGACTTTGACATCACCTTGCGCCACCTGGGCAGCCGCGACCCGGACACGGTCGTCGAATGGGTGTCCGCCGGCATATTCATCAAAATCGAAGAATGGGAAGAATTCAATGAAAAATATGAAAAGTTTTAACGACAGATTGAGGTGCCGTCCCTTGCCCGCGGGAAGGGTGGTGCTGCTCATGCTCCTGCTTGCGTCCGCCTGTGTGCGGGAGCCGTTGCCGGCACACAAGGAGGATGAGAGAAAAGAAGCCCGGCTCTACATCCGCACTTGCGTTGACGGAGACAAGGCATTGCTGCCTGACGAAGACAAGATGACAGACCTCAATCTGTTTATTTTCAACGGTGGCGTCATCGAGCAGGCTCTGTATATCCAGGGAGCCCGGCTGCAGCAGATTATGGCCGGAGAGCCCGTCCGCCTGAACCTGGTCAGCGGCTGCCGCTACCGTTTTATAGCCTGCGCCAACATGGGCTATGACCTGCGTCCCGCCACCCTGGAGGAGCTGATGCGCTATCGCTACTACCTCGCCTATCCCGACGAATACGGGCCCGGAATGGTGATGAGCGGCATCAGTGATACCCAGGTGGACGGGGATATGTCCGTCCACTTGTCGCTGCGCCGGCTGATGGCCAAGGTCAGCATCAGTATCGATCGCAGCAGACTCTATCCGGACGTGACATTGCAATGCCGGGAGTTGCGGATAGGCAACTGTCCGCAATGGGCGACGCTATTCTCCCAAAGCGCCATCCGGGGACAGGACGATCTGTTCCGCTCCGGATTCACCCTCAACCGCAGCCAATGTGCGCCGCTCAATCCCTACGACAACAGCCCGGTCAGCGAAGAAGTCTCGCTCTATGTTCTCGAAAACCTGCAAGGAGAGGTTCCCGCCTTGGGGACTTATATAGAAGCCCGGTTCGACTACCAGAGCGATTCGTTGTGGAGCCTGGGAGACAACTACCTCATCTACCGCTTCCGGCTGGAAGAAGAAGGACGCTGGGACATACGGCGCGGATGTCACGCCCACATCCGCATCTGCCCGGAAGGAGACGGGCTGGGTATGGACAACTGGCGCGTCGACCGGAGCGCCCTGGAGTACCGTGATGACATCGGTTGGTACAAAGTGTATCCTTCTGACTACATCGAATGGCGCCTGGGCGAAGAAGTGACCATCCGGGCCGAATACTCTCCCCTGAAAACACCCTGCACTTTCCGGGAAGAGACGCTCTACACCCACGGAGTCGAGCGCGGGATGTACAGTTTCCGCCTGGGCGGGGACGGACGTTCCATCACGCTCAAAGCGCTCAAAAAAGGCAGTTCGATGGTGGATATCGATTTCGGGCCGCCGATCAATGATACGCATTGGGTTTTGCTTGTCTGTGAGCCATAAGTTCTCCTTGATAAAAATATGATTGTTCTCCCTAAAAGGGCGCTCGCTTCATGAAAAAATGTCCGCTCGCGCTTCCTTTTGGGAGAACTTTGCGACATTATACGAAATAATTGTTATCTTTGTGGGTTATAGGAATAAGTGTATGGCAAACGAAATAGAAGATATCAAGCGTCCTGAACAGGATGTGTATGACGAGAGCAAAGTCCGGCATTTGGAGGACATGGAGCACATCCGCTTGCGTCCCGGTATGTATATCGGGAAATTGGGCAACGGTGAGAAAGAAGACGACGGCATCTACGTCCTGCTGAAAGAAATCATTGACAATGCCATCGACGAATTTACGATGGGACACGGAAAGACCATCAAAGTCACGATGGACGAAAGGAGCGTCACCGTACGTGACTACGGCCGCGGCGTCCCCTTCGGCAGCGTCATTGACGTCTTCAGCAAACTCAATACGGGCGCCAAATACGACGATGCGGTCTTCAAGAAGGCCGTCGGCCTGAACGGTGTGGGCGCCAAGGCCGCCAATGCCCTTTCCGAAGAATTCTATGCCGAGTCTTTCCGCGAGGGCAAGAGTTTCTACGCCCTTTTCCGCCGTGGCGAACTGATTGAGAGCGGCGAAAAAGACAGCGGTGAGCGCAACGGAACCCTCGTGCGCTTCACCCCCGACCCGCTCATGTTTGCAGGCTACCACTTCCGTGAGGAATATGTGGAAGAAATGCTCAAAAACTACGCCTACCTCAAAAAAGGCCTCACCCTAACCCTCAACGGAAACGCCTTCAAAAGTGAAAACGGACTGTTGGATCTGGTCAATGATTCGCTCAATGAAGAACCGCTCTATGCGCCGATTCACCTGATAGGAGATGATATTGAAGTGGTGGTTACCCATGGCCACAGCTACGGAGAAAACATCGCCTCCTTCGTCAACGGGCAGAACACCCGTGAGGGCGGAACGCACCTGGCCGCCTTCCGCGAAGCGGTCGCCAAATGCCTGAAGGACTTCTTCAAGACCAATTACAAGAAGGATTTTGCTCCCGAAGACATCCGTCAAAGCATCATCGGCGCCATCAGCATCCAGATTCAGGAGCCCATTTTCGAATCACAGACCAAAGTCCGTCTCGGAAGTCCCTATCTCTGGCAGAAAGAGATTCAGAACCCCGATGGCACGCATACTCTGGACAAAGGTCCTTCCGTACGCAGCTATGTCAATGATTTTGTAGGGCGCTAGCTGGACGATTACCTCCACATCCACAAGGAGGTCGTTCCCATTTTATTGAAGAAAATTTCCGACTCCGAAGAGCAGCGCAAGGAGATTCAAGGCATTCAGAAGAAAAGCCGCGAACGCAACAAGAATACGGCCACCTACAACCCCAAACTGCGGGATTGCCTGTACCACTACAATGAAAAAACGCCGAAGGGAAAGGAAGCCATGTCCGAATTGAGCAGCATCTTCATCACCGAAGGCGACTCCGCAAGCGGGACCCTTACCCAGGCCCGCAACGCGGATTTCCAGGCCGTATTTTCCCTGAGAGGCAAACCGCTCAACTGCGTCAAGGTTAAATATAAAAAAGTGGCCGGAAACGATGAACTGAATTACCTCATTTCCGCCTTGGGCATCGAAAACGACAACGACAACCTCCGCTACAACAATATCATCATCGCTACCGATGCCGATGATGACGGTATGCACATCCGTATGCTGGTGGTCTCGTTCTTCCTCAAGTATCATCCCGAACTGGTGCGGCGCGGACATCTGCACATCCTCCAGACGCCCCTGTTCCGCGTCAAGAACAAGAAAGAGGTCCGCTACTGCTACGATCAGGAAGAAAAGAACCAGGCACAAATCGAGCTCAAAGATTCCAAGACCACCCGTTTCAAAGGTCTGGGTGAAATATCCCCGCACGAGTTCTCCGACTTCATCGGCGAAGACATGCGCTTGGATCCCGTCAAAATCAGCGACGAAGAGAACATCACCGGGCTGATGGAATTTTATATGGGCGACAACACCATTGACCGCCAGAATTTCATCCGCAGAAACCTGCGGAGCGAAGTGGAACTGGACGGTGTGGATTTCTGATGATACGATGCCGGAGATAGCGTCATACAATGCCTTACGCACAAGTCATATTACCCGTCAAACTGGCCTGGCTGCCTTGGTACGAGGTGCCGGACACGACCCGCACAGGTATGGCCGTGGAGGTCAGACTGGCCGGTAAAGGCTACATCGGCATCGTCCGCAATTTTTCCGAAAAAGCGCCGGAAAACATCGCATCCGAAAAAATTCATCCCATAGACAAACTGCTATCCACGCCGCCCGTGGCGCTGGAAACGATGACCTTTTGGGAGAAAATCGCAGAATACTATCTTTGCAGCGTCGGGGAAGTCTTCAAGGCCAGTTTCCACGGGCTGGCGGCCACGCCCCCCACAAAGCCGGCGAAATCGCCCGCCACGGAAGCCGGGAATACAGCCGGAGATGCCAACAACCTCGTTCTCTCGTCCGAACAAGGCAGGGTGCTGGAGGGCATACAGAAAGCCTTTTCCGCCGGCAAGAACTGCCTGTTGGAAGGCGTAACGGGTTCCGGAAAGACGGAAATCTACCTGTCACTGGCCCGCGAAATGCTCCGGCAAGGGAAATGCGTACTCTATATGGTGCCTGAAATTGCGCTCAGCCGCCAGTTGGAAGCCCGTTTGCAGGAGCGGGTCGGAGACGCCTTGCGCGTCTTTCACAGCAAGGAAACCCCCGCCCGCCGCACCCGTTTGTGCCGCGAACTGTGCACGGGCAGTGCCCCTCTGCTCATACTCGGCACACGGAGCTCCGTCTTCCTGCCCCCGACACGCTTCGGCCTCATCATCGTAGATGAAGAACACGACGGCTCCTACAAGCAGGACGCCCCCGCTCCGCGTTACAACGGCCGCGACGCCGCCCTGTTGCTTTCCCAGGTCCTCTCCTGTCCCATCCTGCTGGGGTCCGCCACCCCTTCCCTCGAATCCCTCTACAACTGCGAAATAGGGAAAATGGAACATTTTGTCCTTCGTGAGAAATACCATCACGCAGAACCGGCCGATATTGTTTTTATCAACACAGTGGAAGAGAACCGCAAAAACGGCATGGTGGGTAATTTCTCACGCAAGCTGATCGACATCCTCCAATCGTGCCTGCATGAAAGGAAGCAAGCCATCATCCTGCGCTCCCGCAAGGCCTATTCAACGTATGTACAATGCGGACAATGCGGGTATATTCCCAAATGCAAGCGCTGCAACCTGCCTCTTTCCTACAACAAAGCGGACGGACGGCTCGCCTGCCATCATTGCGGAAAGAACTTGCGCTACGAAGCAACCTGTCCCGAATGTGGCGGTCCCTTGCTGTCGATGGGAGCCGGCACCCAGAAAATCGAAGAAGAAGCGGCAGCCCTCTTGCCACAAGCACGCATCAGCCGGCTCGACTCCGACGCCGCCCGCAGCATCGTCAAGGAACGTGCAATCATCGAGGCCTTCAGCCGGGGGGAGACCGACATCCTGATCGGGACGCAGATGGTCAGCAAGGGTTTCGATTTCCCGGGACTGAAAGTCGTAGCCGTGATTGATGCAGATGCGTTGCTGAGCCTGGACGACTTCCGGGCCGACGAGAAAGCGCTCCAGACCCTCGAACAATTGCGCGGACGCTGCTCCCGACGCAGCGAGAAGGGGCTTTTCGTCATCCAGACCCGGCAAGCGGCCCACCCGGTATTCGACAGCCTGCGGGACGGAATATCCACCCGCCACGCCGAGCAGATGGGCGAACGCAAAGACTTCTCCTACCCGCCCTACACCCGCCTGGTCGATATCACGCTGGAAGACTTCAACGAGGCGCGTATGCGGGAGAAAGCCTCCCGCCTGGCCGCTCGGCTCAGTTCCGAAGGCTTCGATTGTCTCGGCCCCTTCGCCCGGGGAAGCGGGAAGACTGCCGGCCGCTACGCCTTATGCCTGCGCATCAGTTTCCCCAAAAACCGGGAATACCCGATACGCAAGAAGGCCTTGGGCAGGAGCTTGGAAGTCTTTGCCCGTGAAGAAAAATACGCCTTCAACCTCAGTATCAACGTCGATCCTTTATAGATTATGCCGAAAATGTATATCATAGCAGGATGCAACGGCGCCGGTAAAACCACGGCGTCATACACCGTTCTGCCCGGAATGCTCGAATGCAGCCAGTTTATCAATTCGGACGAATTCGCCAAGAGTTTCAACCCTTTCAACCCCGAAGCCGCCGCCATCCGTGCCAGCCGCTTCATGCTGATGAAATTCCACTATCTCTTCGAGAAGAGCATGAACTTCGGCATTGAGACCACCCTGGCCACCAAAACGCTGCTGAAAATGGCCCATAAGGCCCAGCGGGAAGGCTACGAGGTGACCATCCTGTACTTTTGGCTCCGCACCCCGGACATGGCCGTAGAGCGGGTCAAGGCACGGGTGGCGACCGGCGGGCATTATATAGACGAAGAGACTGTCCGGCGGCGTTACTATGTCGGACTGCACTACTTTTTTACTGAATACATCCCCTTCTGCGACCATTGGATCTTGTTGGACAACTCCACGCCGCCCGAGCGGATTGTGGCCCGGGGGAACAAAAACGAAGAAGCGGAAATTCTGGACGAGACCACCTACAGCACCATCCGGGAGCTCGCCTATAAACCCACCAGCCTCGAATTCATCCCGTAGCACGCCGGAGGTCTTGCTTGCACAGTCAGAAAAAAAAGGTAACTTTGTAAGTTTATAAAGAAAAATATATGACAATCAGTAAAGACAAAGTCGTAGCCATCACCTACGAATTGGAAGTGGAAGGCCGGATTGCGGACCGTGCCACGAATGAAAGGCCGTTGGAATACATTCACGGCAACCGCAATCTGCTCGAGAAGTTTGAACAAAACCTGGAAGGGAAAGCCGTGGGAGACAGGTTTGAATTCACCCTCACCCCCGCGGAAGGATATGGGGAATCCGATCCCGAACGAATTCTCGACCTGCCCAAAGATATGTTCAAAGGACAGGATGGGAAATACATCGAAGAATTTCTTCGCGTCGGAGCCCGCGTTCCTTTGGTCAACGCCGCCGGCCAGATGATCCCGGGCGTGGTGCTGGAAGTCGGTGAAACGACGGTCAAGATGGATCTCAACTCCCCGATGGCCGGAAAGACGCTCCATTTCACCGGCTCGGTCGTTTCCATCCGCGAGGCCACGGAAAAAGAATTGAAAGAAGGTCTGCACGGAGAATACGTACAATCCAATTGCGGCGGCAACTGCGGCGGATGCCACGGGGAAGGCTGCGGGGAAGGCAACGGCCAGGGCGAATGCTGCGGCAAAGGGAAAGGTGAAGGCAAGGGTCGCTGCCACAACAAGAAATAAATGAAAACGGCCGTCGTCATTCTCAATTGGAACGGCGAGAAGCATCTTAAACGCTTTCTCGCTCCCTTGCTGCACAGTCTCAAAGACTATGACGCCGAAGTGACGATTGCCGACAACAATTCGCTTGATGGCTCTGTCCGTTATGTAGAAAACACGTTTGACGGACGCGTACAAGTGCTTTGCTTCCCCAAAAACTACGGTTTCGCCGAAGGGTACAACCGGGCTCTCGCGGCCCTCAATGCAAAATATTACCTCCTGCTCAATTCGGATGTGCTGGTCGAAGGAGACTGGTTCTACGCCCTGGAGGAATGGATGGAACTGCACGATGACTGTGCCGCCTGCGGTCCGAAACTTCTCAGTTATCAGGAACGCGACCGGTTTGAATATGCGGGTGCGGCGGGTGGTCTGATGGACAACTACGGTTACAGTTTCTGCCGAGGCCGCATCTTGTCGTACACGGAAAAAGACGAAGGACAATATGACCTGCCGCAAGATGTCTTTTGGTGCAGCGGAGCCTGTATGATGGTACGGGCTGATGCCTGGAAAGCATTGGGCGGCTTTGATGAGCGTTTTTTCGCCCACTTTGAGGAAATCGACTTCTGCTGGCGAGCCAAACTGGAAGGTTGGCGCATCAGCTATGTCCCCCGCAGCTCCGTCTGGCACATCGGCGGAGGCACACTGCCATCCGGCTCCCCCTGGAAACTCAAGCTCAACTACCGCAACAACCTGCTCACTTTATGGAAAAACGAGGCCCGTACGCGGGCACTGCTGATTTTTTATGAAGCCGTAACGGAACTCATCCGCGCGGAAACCGATGAGTTCACAGGATGGCTTGCCTGCAAATTGTGGTTGGAAATCCAGGACAGGGAATTTCTCGTCAAATTGGGCGGTCAAGCTGCGATGCTGGGCCTGGCACGGCGCAACACCCTGATATGGCGTAGGATGGTATTGGACGGATTATCCGCGCTCATTTACCTGTTCAAAGGACAGAAAGCGCGTTTCAAAGCGGTACGGGACGCCCATCGGGAGTTCAAGGTTCTCCGCCGGGAGATTCAGCAGGAGACCCGGGAATCCATTACCGATTGGCTGATGGAACGAGTGGAAAAAGGAGATGCAGAAAAAATACTCTATATGGACTTCGATGAAGAATCCGGACTGGAGACAGGTATCAAAGCCCGTTATAATGGATGCATCCTCCCAACTGCCCTGCGTAAAAAAGAGAATGCCCACGAAATAATCAACAAGGAGATCAGATTATGAAGATCATCATTGCCGGCGCCTGCGAAGTTGGCTCGCACTTGGCGAAATTGCTTGCCGCATCGGGCGGCAACGACATCACGCTCATCGACCCTGCAGAAGATCGTCTGGAAAGCGTCGCTGAGACGGCCGACATCATCACCATCTGCGGAGACTCGTCCTCCATCAAGACGCTACAGGAGGCCGGTGTGTCCAAGGTTGACCTGTTTGTTGCCGTACATCCCGCCAGCCAGCAGCATCTCAATCTGGCAAGCGCACTGCTGGCCAAGAAACTCGGCTGTCCCAAAGTGGTCGCACGGGTCAGTAACGAGGAATACCTTTCCTATGACAACCGTATCTTGTTCACGGATATGGGGATTGATTTGTTGTTCTACCCCGAACAGATCGCCGCACAGGAAATTGCCAATTCGCTCAAAAATGCCGGTGCTTCCGAGAGCTTGGATTTCGCCCGGGGACGCCTGCAACTCTCCGTGGTCAAGCTGGACGCCACTTCTCCCATCCTGGATGCAAAACTCATTGATGTCAGTCGTGAGATAGCTTCCAAATACGACATCCATTTCCGCATTGTCGCGGTGTCGAGGATGGGCGAAACCATTATTCCCGGACCGGACTTAAAGTTCAAGGAAAAAGACACCATCTATCTGGTCACGCTTCGCGAATCGCTTGAACCGTTGTTGCGTTCGCTCGGCGTGATGATGCTGCGGGCGCGTCGCGTCATGATTCTGGGAGGCAGCAATATCGGGCGTATGGTAGCCAAGCTGATAGCGCCCACCACGCAGGAAGTGAAAATCATCGACCGAAGCCGGGATGTGTGCCTGGAGTTGTCGGAAGAATTGCCATCTTCCATAAAAATCATTAACGGAGACGCACGCAACACGGATTTGCTCATCGAGGAAGGCATCAGCAACTGCGATGTAGTCATTACTGTCACCGACAACGCAGAGACCAATATCCTTTCCGGCGTAGCATCCAAGAGCCTGGGAGTTCCCAAGGTTCTCGCGGATGTGGAAAATATTGAATATCTGCGGCTGGCGGAAGAAATGGGCATCGACACCACCATCAATCGCAAGTTGATTGCGGCAGCCAAGATTTTCCGCCTTACGTTGAGCGACAAAGTGAAGTCTATCCAATATATGAACGGGACCAACGCCGAGATTCTGGAGTATGTGGTTGCGGAAGGTTCTGAGATTGCCGACAAGGCACTGAAGGACATTGATTTCCCGTCCGGCGCCATCATTGGCGGCGTCATCCGGGGCACAGAAGCCTTTATTGCGGTGGGCAGCACCCAGCTCAAGACCTACGACCGCGTGATGGTGTTCAGTACACCCGCCGCCACTCCGGCTGTTGATAAGTGGTTCAAGTAAGATGTTGCGTACCCCGTCGCTTGTTTTGGTATTGGGTCTGGCTTTGACCGGAATGTTCGCGGGCCAAAGCCATCGGGTGGCTTTGGTTTGCGGTCCGGCGGTACAGAACCCGGAACAACTGGATGCCGCCCGTAAAGGACTGTACGGTTCATTGCGGGAAAGGGCTGATATCCACCAGATTATTTTTATGGGAGACATGGTGATGGATGATGCCTCTTTGCTCTCTCCCACGCTCGCCACGCTGGACTCGCTCTCCTGTCCTTGGTTTTGCGTACCGGGAGACGGGGACAGAAATTTCTACCGGCCGGCGACCTCCCTTCGCCCGGGCGGCCATCTGCCCTCGCGGGAGCGGGATTTTGTCACTTGGCAGGCGGTGATGCCATCATCGGATACCTCCTGGGTTGCTTGGGATATTCGCTGGATTATCCTCAACAACATCCGCACGATCCCCCGCACAGAAGCCCGAACGCTCAAAGCGCAGGGCAAGGGACTGTATGTGGGCAACGATTTCACAGGCGGGCTGAACGAGCGGCAGAAGGGTTGGCTGGAAGATCTGCTCATTCGTACGCCGGAGCGTCAATGGATTGTCATTTGTACGCATCTGCCCCTTTCGCAATGCGCCGGAGCCGACAGCCTGGGCCGGATTCTCTCACGCCACAAGAACACCCGTCAGATTTGCGCCGGTCCCTGCCCCGACCCCGAAGTCATCTCTGTCTCCGACCACGGAGGCATCTTTACCCTGGACATCAAGAACGGGAGCTGGTAGGCAGATGGGCGGGAGATTCGGTCATATCTTTGCAAAGACAGAAAAGCGCCGGCTCTGGATGCTTCCTGTTCTGCTGGCGCTGGGTATGGTCGTTTCCTGCAGTACGACGCGGGTCTTGTCAGAAGACCAGGAATGGCTGGCCAAGAACAAAATCATCATACAAGGAGACAAACAGTACAACGGGCGCGAATTGCAACCCTACCTCAAGCAAAAAGAGAACAACTCCTTTATTTTTGGCTGGAAACCCTTCCTCTATGTGTACAACTGGCAGGACGGGAAAGGCAAGGGCTGGGACAAGTTCGTCAAAAAAATCGGCGACCCCCCGGTCATCTTCGAAGAAGGCCAGGTCAGCAGCTCTGAAAAGAGTTTGTTGAGCCATCTGGATTATACCGGCTATTATCATTCCAAAGTCAGCAGCGAGGTGGTTCGCAAGAAATCCAAGGAAGTGACGGTCACCTACTATGTCCAACCCGGTGCAAGACGGCGCATCGACTCGCTGGTCTATCAATTGCCGGCCGATTCCACCCTGCGGGCCATCTTCTGTGCAGACACCGTCAACAGCACCGTCCGCAAGGGAAGCTGGCTGTCCGAAAAGGAGCTGGATGCCGAAGCGGACCGTTTCAGTGCCTATTTGCGCAACAAAGGCTATTACGGTTGGTCGAAAGCCCATTTTTCGTACGAAGCAGACACCATCAGCCGGCCCGGGAAAACCATCCTGACCGTCAAAGTGGCCCATACGGTCGAAAAGCGTGATTTCGGTGAAGTCACCATCGATTATCCCGCCCCCCTGAGATTCAATGAAAAAGTCCTGCGCGGGCTCAATACCATCCGCCCCGGAATGTCCTATAGCGAAGATGTCGTCAACAACACCTACTCCCGCCTGTCGCAGTTGCCCCTGCTGAGCAGCGTCAGCGTAGAGACGTCCGTGGGAGACGACGGGCGCGTGCACAGCGCCATCCGTCTCTCGCAATCCAGATTACAAGGTTTCAAACTCAATTTCCAGGTGTCCACCAACACCAACTGGCTTTTCGCCGTCACTCCGCAGATATCCTATTACCACAAAAACATTTTCGGCGGCGGTGAGTTGCTGAATGTCAGTTTGCGCACCAATCACCAATTTATGATTGGCAACAAGCTTTCGAGCAACGAGGTCGGTGCCTCCATCAGTTTGCGTTTCCCCAAATTCCTCTTGCTTCCCTACAGCGCATTCCCCCGCCAGATGCCCCATACCGAGATCAAGGGGACCTTCACGTTCCAGCACCGTCCGGAATTCCGGCGCTTCCTGGTCACGGGCGCTTTCGGTTATGTAGGAAATTTCAACAACCTGTTGTCCTATCAGTTTTATCCCATTTCCCTGGGTGTCATCCGCATTCCTTATGTGGACCCTAATTTCCTGGCAAGTATGACCGACAATCCCTTCCTGCTTTCTTCCTTCGAAGAGCACATGGATGCGGGCATCAACGGGACGCTGTTTTTCAAGACCTCGCCGCAAGCGGTCCCCAAAGAATCCTATTTTTACTCCCGTCTCAACCTGGATTTGTCGGGCAACCTGATTTCCCTGTTCAACAAGTTGCTGCCCACCCGGGGAAGCGAAGCGGATGGAGGCGGGTACCACGTACTGTTCGGCTTGCCTTATTACCAGTATGCCCGGGGCGAATTGAGCCTGGTGGAGACGCTGCGCCTGGGGAAGGACGAACGGCAGTCGCTGGTCTTCCGCCTGCTTTTGGGAGCCGGCGTAGGGTACGGGAATTCCCTTTCCATGCCCTTCGAAAAATTGTTTTACGCGGGCGGCTCGAACAGCATGCGGGGATGGCAGGCCCGCACGCTCGGACCGGGTTCCGGAATCATGTATGACTACTTCGCCATTCCCAGCCAGGTGGCGGATGCCAAATTCGAATTCAATGTGGAATACCGGTTCCCGATGTTCTGGAAAATCGAAGGGGCCGCATTCGTGGATGTGGGCAACATCTACAACTTTTTCAGAAACACCAATTATGCTGCCGACGAATACAAATCCGCCTTCTCTTTCGACCATCTCGAATCGCTGGCCGCCAACTGGGGCGTCGGACTCCGTCTGAATCTGGACTTTATCATCATCCGAGTGGACGCCGGCCTGCGTTTCCACGACCCGCAATATGAAAAAAGATGGGTGGAATTCAAGCGGATGTTCTCGCAAAACGGGGCCGCACTTCATTTCGGTATCGGCTATCCGTTTTGATACAATTGCAGAATTTTGTATCTTCGCGTAATTTTTATCAAAATGATCGTTATGAAAAAGTTGTACAGAAGCAAAAATGACAAGAAAATCGCTGGTGTTTGCGGCGGACTGGCAGAATATCTGAACGTTGACTCGACCATTATCCGCCTGATTTGGTTGGCTTGCATCCTCTTGTGCGGCTTCGGGCTGTTGTTGTATGCCATTGCTTGGATCGTGATGCCCGATGAGCCCGAAAAACAACCGGAGAATCAGGTTGACGAACAATAAATACCCGAGATGTTCTCCTTTCTTGCCAGCATAGCCGCACTGATTCTCGGTTATGCGATTTATGGACGATACATCGCCCGTGTAGTCTATGCGGACCCGAACCGCTCCACGCCGGCCACCCTTCACGCCGACGGAGTGGATTATATCAAGATGCCTACCTGGAAGGTGTTTATGATCCAGTTCCTCAACATCGCGGGGACCGGCCCCATCTTCGGCGCCATCATGGGCGCCAAGTTCGGTCCGGCCTGCTTCCTTTGGATTGTCTTCGGCTGCATCTTCGCGGGAGCCGTGCACGACTACGTCAGCGGCATCATCATGGTGCGAAAGGACGGATTCTCCTACAACGAGATGATCGGCTATATCTTCGGGAAAAAGGCCCGCGCGATTGTGACCGTGCTGGTGACGCTCCTGTTGCTGCTCGTCGGGGCCGTGTTCGTGTACAGCCCGGCCATCATCCTGAGCGATTTGGTATCCTCCACCTCGATGATGTTCTGGGTGATCATCATTTTCATCTATTACCTCATCGCCTCGCTGCTTCCGATTGACAAGATTATCGGCAAAATCTATCCGGTTTTCGCCGTCTGCATCCTCTTTATGGCCGTCGGCCTGCTGGGGGCCCTGCTGGTACATTGGCCGGGCATTCCGGAATTCTGGCACGGACTGGGCAATCGTTCCGCCAGCGTAGGCGTGGTGGGGCAAGATTTGTTCCCCTGCCTCTTCGTGACCGTCGCATGCGGAGCCATCAGCGGTTTCCACGCCACCCAGAGCCCCTTGATGGCCCGCTGCATCAGCAATGAGAAATACGCCCGGCCGGTGTTTTACGGCTCGATGATTACCGAAGGCATCGTCGCGCTCATCTGGGCGGCCGTCAGTTCCTGGTTCTTCTTCGACGGCGGCATGGCGGAAACGGCCGCACCCGACGGACAGGCCCCGACCGTGGTGGTGTTCGTCGCCAAGCATTGGCTGGGCATCGTGGGAGGCATCCTCGCCATCATCGGTGTGGTGGCCGCGCCCATCACGACGGGAGACACCGCCCTGCGCAGCGCCCGTCTGATTGTGGGGGATTTCCTGCACCTCAACCAAAGACCCGTCAAGAACCGCCTGGCCATCAGCATTCCCATTTTTGCGGCGACCATCCTGCTGCTTTGGTACAATATGGCGGACGCCCAAGGCTTCAACAACATCTGGCGCTATTTCGGCTGGGTCAACCAGACGCTGGCCTGCTTCACGCTGTGGGCGCTGACCCAGTGGCTCTACACCCACACCAAGACGCCGCACTACCTCATCACTATGGTGCCGGCTCTCTTTATGTCGGCCGTCTGCGTCAGTTTCATCCTCGTCGACAAGACGGGCGCCGGACTCCCCTCCACCGTCGTTCCCTATGTCTCCGCCGCGGTGGTCCTCCTCGGCGCCTTCCTCTTCAAAGTCCTCAATCGCAATACACAACAATTCCAAAAGTTGTAGTATTTTAAAAAAAATCTTATCTTTGGCGTATTATAAGTTAAATT
>JAGCUV010000063.1 GCA_017962705.1 Bacteroidales bacterium | reverse complement strand
GGACGGATTTCAAGAGGATCGCGATTAGGTACCGGTCTTAAGTGAAGGAAACGTAAAACCTGCCAGCGAGGTGCGAAACATTGCAGGTCGAAGAACCATCGCTGAAAATTGTTTCCGGATTCCTTGAGATACTGATACTCAGTTCCTTTATATCCGCGTTGCCGTACCTCCCGAAGCATGTTCCGGTATGGGATGTCATCTTCTTTTTCTTCAGAGATATCATATTCGGACCCGGAGACTATCTGATAGGAAGCAGCCATTCTTTCAGATCCTCCCCAATATTGGGCGGCCACCTCATGATCAATAGCTGAATACTGGCTGATAATATAATCAGTCAATTGTCTCTGTTCTTGAACGGACAAACCCTCAAATAGTTTATTCAATACAGTATGTGAAAGGAATTGGTTGGCTCTACGGAGTTGTTTAACCCGGGCTAAAGCAGTTTGAAGCAGATAGGAAACCTTCCTTAAATGGATAATGGGAGAATATGGATTGCTGGACAAGGCATAGGAAACAAAGTTCCACTGATAATCCAAGACATTGTTGCACAGATGTTTTTCAATAGGATTATTAGCAATATAAGCCAGACAGTTACGAACATCTTTATCCGTAGTCTTATGGGCCCAGGCAAAGGAGTGAAGAAAAACTTGTCCGGGAAGAGTGGACGCTTTGGAAAACTCGCGGGCATACATCATTTGTACAGTCCCGTTGAAATTTGATAGAATTTCCTTCGAACCAACTTGGATGAGAGCGTGAACATGGTTATACATCAGGCATAAAGCCAAGGTTTTGACTCCGTACTTACGAGCTTCGGTACAATAAATCGTGTAGTAAACCAAGCGGTCTTGCAGACAGTAAAACAAGACCTGACCATTAACGCCTTTCTGACAAACGTGCGTTGGTCGCCAGGGGTAGAATGTAATCTTTCTCCTCATAAAGCAATCAAATCTCCCTTATTGGAGATGACGAAAGATAGTGAAAAAGCAGGTTCCATCCAAGTCGATTTTTGGATTAAGATTTCGGCTCTTTCATTTTCACTGCAGAATGCAAGTATTTGATTATTAATAAAATCCTTAAAGTGCCTATGTACCAAAGTACACAGGCACTTTAAGCTTTTATTTGATTCATAGGAAGTTACATTCGCACCTCTTTCGGAGGGTAAAAAAGATAGACCGCTATTGTATACAGATAGAAAGCTTGCCTAATTGCCGCCGACGGTGAGGCTGGCGACGAGGACGGTGGGAATGCCGCAGGAGACGGGACAGCTCTGCTGCTTGCCGCAGGTCCAGGCGCCATCGTCAATGCGGCCGTCGTTGCCCACGGCCGTGATATCCGCAAGAGCCTGCGGTCCGTTCCCGATGATGTTGATATCCTTAACGGGCTGCGTAAGCTTCCCGTTCTCAATCAGATAGCCGCTCTTGACATAGAAGGTGAAGTCCCCTTCGCCAATCTTGACCTGCCCATTCGCAAACTCATCAACAAAGACGCCCTTCTTCACGGAAGCGATGATATCCGCCGGCTGGGCAGAACCGCTTTCCATATAGGTGGCACGCATACGGGGGATGGGCGCATACCGGAAATTCTCACGGCGCCCGTTACCGGTCGGCGCAACTCCGTACCACCGGGCACTGATCCGATCGTGCAGGTAAGACGTCAGGATACCATCCTCAACCATGCAGGTCCGCTTGGCCGGAACGCCCTCATCATCATAGTTGAGGGAGCCGCGGTTGCCCTTGATCGTACCATCATCCACGATGGTTATACCCTCCCGACAGATCCGCTGGCCCATCTTCCCGGCAAAAACCGACTGGCCTTTCCGGTTGAAATCCGCCTCAAACGCGTGTCCCATCGCCTCGTGCAGCAGAATCCCGGAAGCCCCCGCACCCATAACCACAGGCATCTTTCCGCCCTTGGGCCGCTTGGCCGCGAACCGATCGTCCATATTGCGCAAAGCCGCATTCACCAACTCGTCCGCCAAGGCGTCGGTCAGCATTTCCGCCCCACAGCGGAAACTCCGGCTGGCGTGGGTATTGACCGTATTCTTTCCATCCGTCAGAATGACCGAAACGGCCAGGGTTCCCATCGGACGGGTTTCATATTTCATCTCCCCGAAAGCATTGTACATCAAGACATCACTAACCTGCCAGGATAGCATTGCGATAATCTTGGCAACCCGTTTGTCCGCCGCCTGGATCCGTTCGTCCAGCCGGTTCAGCAACGGGATGAAAGCCGCGGCTTCCGCCTGCCGCCAGTCCTGGAGAATGGGATAACGGTCCGCCGCCGGATTGGGCTTCCCCTTATACAGATGCGGGACATACCCATTGTCATCCGCGATGCTCCTGACAGCCGCCTCATTCGAAGATCCCTGCGCTATGGCTGCAGCAGCCCGCGCCGCCGCTGCCATGGCCCCGGGCTCCGTACTCTCCGAATAGGCATATCCGGTCTT
Source organism: Bacteroidales bacterium (assembly GCA_017962705.1). Lineage (GTDB taxonomy): Bacteria > Bacteroidota > Bacteroidia > Bacteroidales > UBA932 > Cryptobacteroides. The sequence continues at coordinate 132 of JAGCUV010000063.1, read as the reverse complement.
CTCACCTTTCAGCACCCGGATGCCCACGCCGAAATCAACATGGAAACCGCCGGAGGAAACCTTACCGTCCCGCAACACAAGGTCGCTGTACGTGGTATTCTCAAAAAACAGATCCGCATAATCGCCACCCTG
>JAGCUV010000062.1 GCA_017962705.1 Bacteroidales bacterium | reverse complement strand
CATCGAATTCACGATCCAGGAAGGCAAGCTCTGGATGCTGCAGTGCCGTATCGGCAAACGCACCGGCCTCGCCGCCCTGAACATGGCCATGGATATGCTAGACGAGGGTATGATTGACGAGAAGACCGCCGTGATGCGTGTCTCCCCCGCCCAGCACGATGAGATTCTCCACCCCATCCTCGACCCTGCTTCCGAAAAGAAAGCGACGGTCATCGCCCACGGTCTTCCCGCATCTCAGGGTGGCGCCGTCGGTAAGATTGTCTTCACCAACGCCGACGCCGTGGCCGCTGCCGCCAAGAGCATCAAGACCATCCTTGTCCGCGAAGAGACCTCTCCCGAAGACGTGGAAGGTATGCGCGCCGCCGCCGGTATCCTGACGATGAAAGGCGGTATGACCTCCCACGCGGCCCTCGTGGCCCGCGGCTGGGGCAAATGCTGCATCGTGGGTTGCGAAGATATGAAGATCGACCTTGAGAAGAAAGTTGTTTCCTTCAAAGGTTCCGATACCGTTTACAAAGAAGGTGATGTCTTCTCTCTCAATGGCGCCAAGGGTGCTGTCTATGCCTGCGCCATCGACACGATGGATGCTTCCGACAACCCTCGCTTCGTGAAATTCATGGCCATCGCCGACAAGTTCCGCAAACTGGGCGTGCGCACCAATGCCGACACCCCCGAAGACGCGGCCCGCGCCCTTGCATTCGGCGCCGAAGGCATCGGCCTCTTCCGTATCGAGCATATGTTCTACGGCACCAACAGCGAGACCCCGCTCAGCAAACTCCGCAAGATGATTCTTTCCAAGACGGATGACGAGCGCCGCAAGGCCCTCGCCGAACTGGAGCCGTTTATGAAGGCCGCCGTCAAGGGTACGATGAAGGTGATGGACGGCAAGGAAGTGACTTTCCGTCTGCTCGATCCCCCTCTCCATGAGTTCGTTCCCCAGACCCACGACAAGAAAGAGGAGCTTGCCCACGAACTGCACATCAGCGAGGCTGACATCGAGAAACGCGGCGAAGCCCTGCACGAGGTCAACCCGATGATGGGTCACCGCGGCGTGCGTCTGCATATCACCTACCCGATGATTTCCGAGACCCAGTTCCGCGCCATCTTCACGGCAGCCGCCGAACTCAAGAAAGAAGGCCTCAACCCGAAACCGGAAATTATGGTTCCTGTGACCATTTCCGAGCGCGAGCTCAAGTTCCAGAAAGCCATCTGCGAGAAGATCAAAGCCGAGGTTGAAGTCAAGACCAAGCAGAACCTCGAATATAAATTCGGTACGATGATCGAGATTCCTCGCGCCGCGCTGACCGCCGACCGCATGGCCCGCACCGCCGAGTTCTTCTCCTTCGGGACCAACGACCTCACCCAGATGACCTTCGGCTTCAGCCGTGACGACGTGAGCACCTTCATGGGCGACTACCTCGGCAATAAGATTCTGGACAGCGACCCGTTCAAGACCCTCGACACCAAGGCCGTCGGCAAACTGGTCGAGTACGCCGTCGTAAGCGGCCGCGAGACACGCTCCGCCCTCAAGTGCGGTATCTGCGGCGAGCACGGCGGCGACCCCGCTTCCGTCGAGTTCTGCCACAAGATTGGCTTGAACTACGTCTCCTGCTCGCCGTTCCGCGTGCCTATCGCCCGCCTCGCCGCCGCGCAGGCCGCCATCAAGAACGACAAGTAAGCCTGTCTCCCGGCTCGACGGGATACAGGCCCCTGCAGATACCCCGCTGACAGCCAAGATATTATGAAAAAGGACCTACTTCGAAATAAGTAGGTCCTTTCTTTTAATTCACTGATTTACTGCGACAGAAGTGCTCTCTAAAAATTCTTCTTGAGGATAATTCCCTCTCCGATATCCATCAATTCGAAGGGGAGGTAATCATATTCGGGGTTGCCCAGCCGATCGGTACGGCTGAACAATTCGCGATAGGACTCCCTTTGCTGGACACGGTGACCGAACTCGTTTTCGTGGGAAGGAATGAAAAGGATTTTGGAAGGATCAGCATCCTTACAGGCCTTGGCGGCTGTTTGCAGGCGCTGAAGTTTGTTCCAAGAGGCTCCGATAAGGACATCGGGAGCACTCCACTCCGACACGCGGGCATCACGCTCCGCATCAGAATTATCCCCATTGTGGACGATGTTCCAACCGTCAAACGAAAAGTGATAGACATTGTTGGGCATAGAAGCCGGATCTTGCCGGTTCTGGTGTCCGGCCAGGGTACGAACCTGGATTCCTTCTACATCCACCGGCTCCATAATGTCAGCCCAACTGATAGTCCGGAGCGGATGGTCGCCGATGGTCTTGCCGACCCGGGGATCGGAACAGAAGACTTTCTTGCCCTTATCGACCATCGCCTGCATCATCACGTCCGTGTAGTGATCACCGTGGGGATGGGTGACGAAGACGACGGAAAGTTCCCTGGCCATCCGCTCGGACTCGGCCTTGGTTCCGTGCCAGCAAAGATCGATGGCGAATGTGCGCTCGCTTGTGCGGAAGATGAAGCCCATATTATACACTTTGAAAATGCCCAGTTCTCCGGGGTTGACCCGGGTCTTCTTGAGCCAGTCAAATGCCTTTTTGCGGGCGCGGGCGAGATAGTTGTTCCGCGCGATTTCAAAAGCTTGCTTTATTTCGGGCGTGGCTGCGGCGCTGAGATTGTCAACGTGAACAGGAAAGTCCACCAACTGGACGATGTTCCGGCGGATGAGGGCCTGCTGCGAACCGTCATCGACCATAGGAGGAAAAATCTCTTCGAGTTTCGCTACAAACTTGTAGGTATCCTCTATCCAGAACAGAGGGTCAATCTCGAATTTCCGCTCCTGTTTCACGATGAACTCACCAAGCATCTTTTCCGCTATCGTTCCCCGCGCATCAACGGCGAATCGGTGGGCAAATTCAATCATATCGTGAAAGAGGGCCTCATTGGACCGGGGCTGCCAGTCAAAAGCAAAAAGGGACTGCAGTCCCAGCAAGAGCGCCAGGCAGAAAGACAGACATTTTTTCATACGCATCTTTATCTATATTCAACCATAACTTGTCCGAAACGAAGCCAGGTCACCATAAAATCCTTGTCGGGACTGATGGTGTTGGTGGAAAGCACATCATCCGACGGACGGCTGCGAATAAGAGAAATCCGGCCCGTTGCCGGCGTCAGACGGAGGACGACGCGGGCACGTCCGATGGCTTCAGACGGCAGGCGGAAACTACGCTGCTGCATCCCCAAACCACAGTCAAAGCCCGTCTGTCTGCGACCGCTGACTTGGTTGAGCACCTTGTCCCACCAAGGGTGAGACCGGAGCAGGAAAATCTCTTCGCCGGTCGCTGTTTCCTGAAGATTGACCCAGGGGCTACCATCGATGGAACACTGGACACGCCACTCGGCGGGAAAGCCCCAGCAACAGTCACCGTCTGCATCTCCTTCGCTCCAGGAGAAACTGAAACTCAAGTCTGTCGCTTTAATCTTTTGTGTAGAGAACTCGACGAAGACCGACTTGGCTTCGCAGGGTTTGCCTTGCGTGTCAAATTCGAACCAACCAACGGTAGGTCCCTTCAGAAAAAGGGCTCCGTTGGGCTGATATCCCCGCTTGGCAGCATCAAGCGCATTGAGGTCGTTGTCTATATGGATGAATGAATCACTGTCCGTCCATAGGAAACCTCCCGTCCGCCCCACATCGGCCAGGACGCGGTCTCCTTTCTTGCCGTTCTTCCATACACCTCCCTGTACGCCCAGGTACTCGAATTCGAGTTGCTGGCCCTGGGTCCCGTCAAGTTCCCATCCGGTCAGGATTTTCCACGGACTGTTGCGTTTCTTGGACAGGACGATGTCCTTGCGATCGACGGGACGCAGACTGTAACGACCCATATTGCCACCATAGCGCCGCATAGGCGTATGGACCACGATTCCGCTGATCGGACCAAGGCCCCGAGGGACCATATTGCCATCTCTGCGCCAGGTACAAAGCAGATTGACAAGCATATAGATGGTGTTTCCTTCCCGATCGCGCAGCAGGGAAGCCCAGCCGTCCATCCTGCCCGATACATCATAGTACTTCTTGTGGGAAAGCGGGTCGTCGTGAATCTTAGGCGTGTATTGTCCGTACGGCTCATAAATATCCGTGAACGTACCGCTTTTGAAGACCATTTCCGCTTCGGGAATGGTGACGAAAGTATAGAGGTCTTCGTCCGTCAGGGAGGCGACGGTACGCTCCTTCCGGGGCAGGTCCGCCGCCGTACCCGGCTGGACGGATACGATGTTTTTCGCACCGAAATCCTTTATCGTCAGGCGGTCGGGATGGCTCTCACGGACCAACAGGCATCCTGCCAAATCCAACAGCACCGCATCGTATCGGCGCAGGGTATTCTCTGCCGCCCGGGAAAAACGGATACGCACCCCACAGGAAGCGTCAGAGGCTTCCAGATAGGCCGTCGCATCATTGACCGACAAATCCACTTCTGCATAGCTGACATTGGGGTTAAGTTCCATATTCTTGCTGGCACAGTCGCTGACAATGATACCGCCTACGCTCAAACTTCCTACAATCCGTAGCGTGTCATCGGGAGGACAAAGATTCTTGAGCGTATGGAGCGGATTCGCCTGCGCGACGGCGGACAGCAGAAGCAGCAGGGCCGTAAGGTGTTTCTTAATCATTTTCCGAGATAGGATTTGTATGCCGGATAGACATAGGTATCATAGTTGTAAGCCACCGACCACGGGCAGCAGGCATGGTCCGATCGCCGCTCGCCCATCGCTTCAAAATCGTGGGTGGCAATTTCATAATTGAAGGGACCCCGGTACTGGCAGTCGTGGACGAGCGTATGGTAGAACGGCCCCCATAGATTATCCCGACCGATTTTGTCATAATAAAAACCCCGTGCATCGGAACAATAGCCTTCATAGCCCGGGAACAGATGGTCGTCGCAAACCGTAATGCTGTTTGCCCGCACGACATTGGGAATACCCCGGTTGCCATTGATGTGCAGATGTCCGATACGCGTGCCGGCCGTCTTGGCCCAGTCCACGATGGTTCCTTCATTCTTGACCGTATTGAGATAAAGGTTGGCGTGACCCGTATCCATACAGATACGGATTTCATATTTGGGCTTCGCCCGGGCATTGGCTCGGTCGATGCAGTCCGCCAGGACAGCCGCACTGGCACCCACCCCGTAAGACATATTTTCCACGACAAGATGCGCGCCGATGGCATCTGCGGCCGGCACGATTTCCACAAGGGATTTGACCATCCAGTCGGCGCTGCTGCCGTCGTTGAAAAGCAAGGTCTGGTTGCAATGAATCAGCACGTTGACCGGGCGCAAGGGAGCGATGGCCGCGATGGCACGCTTAAAGAAGGCAACCGTTTTGTCGTGCAAATCCTGGTCGGGGACACATAGGTCCCGGTTGCGCTCCGTTCCCCGGGCACCGTAAGGCAGATGGGAACTCCACAGCCGGCCTTTGTTACCATATTGTTCCAGATAGCCCAGTCCTTCCCGGACGACCCGGTCCCATTCTTCTTCATCACTTGGCAGCCCTCCGCACATATAAATCATACCGTTCACCGGGCAGATGGAATAGATATGGGAGTTATTGCAACTCGTACAATAGGACGGCGTCAGGCGGAGATGGGTCACATCGGCTCCGGTTTGTCCGCGGACATCGGTCGGAAAAACAGTCTCTGCACAGTCCGCATACCGGTTGGCCTCATTATCCACGGCTTTTACGACGATATCATCCACGAAGAAACAGTTTTTGACATTGCGGACGACATCGCTGACGAGCCGCATCGTACACCAGGCGCCGAATCCGCCGAAACGGAGACTGACATCGTGCCACTTGCCGTCTGCAAGTCGGGAAGAAGTCAAAGTAAGCAACTTATGCCAAATACTGTTCTCCATCGAGATATCGGACGAGGTCTTAGGGTCGACATCGATGACTTGGCCGTCGATGGTCGCTGACAAGAGTTCCGCCGAAGAACTATAAGCCTGAAGCCCGCAGTTGAAACCGGGCTCGCCACAGATACGGAACGAAAGCTCCACGACCTTGGGCCGGGGTATATCCAGGGTGGCCGGAAAGTGCAGAATCGGACGGTTGTCGTAGCCGGCAGCGGGATTGCCGCCGATATAGCCCTGATAACCGCAGATATAATAAATCTCGGCCCAGTCGTCCACGCCCAAATTGCCGACAAGCGCCTTGTCGACAGCCCAGGTGCGGGTGTTCCAGGCTGCCGTCTTGAAAAAGGCGGTTCCCGGCGTATCGGCATTCTTCGGGTAATAGGCATATTCTTTTCCCTTGACGGTCAGGGAAGCTGTTTTGTCCTTTCCCGGCTCCGGACCGTAGCCGTCCTTGCCGCCAATCGGATCTCCGCCCCAGACGCAGTTGTCGAAATGCTCGGCATACAGGATGTCGGAAACCGTCGAGAAATCCACCTCGGGAGCTATCGTCGTTTCACCGTCTGTCAGGGTCACGGCCGGGGTCGTGACCGTACAACTCTTGCAGTCGGTCGTGCTCACGCGCACTTCAAGTCCCAAGGGATAACTGCCGGCGGGCAAAGTAACGACAACGGAGGAAGCGGTGAGTCCCTCACCGGAACCGGCCGTATTGAGTACCACCCAGTCCAGTTCCGGAGCGCTCATATCTACGGTCAAGGCACCGCTTTTCAGCAGGAAGGTACCGCTGAGAGTCTTGCCGGAAAGATCACGGACCCGTACGGAACGGATGGCCCCGGCATTTTTGACAGGGACTTTGAGCAGGGCCGCCAAAGGTTTGAGGCTGATTCGGCCGTCATTTCCGTCTATCCGGGCTTTTCCGGTCATCGGCATCGATGCTGCGGATGACAGGCCGCCGCTGCCGGGAAACTGGGCGGGCGGCAGGACCATACTGGAACGGTAACGGGAATAAGCCCTGGCCGGGATGACGATATGGTAACTGCCGTCACTGCTCAGGTCCGCTCCGACTACAGGCATCCCGTCGATCACACGGATCTTGCAGATCTTATCGTTGACCAACGCTTCAGGCAAGCCGGACCAGTCCAGGGAGATGCCGGCGTCCAATATCTGTTGTACGTCGGAGCCGTCTCCCACCGACGTTTTATCTTTTTTGCTACAAGCAAGGGCGGACAAGGACAGGGCAGCCAGGGCGAATATCCATTTTTTCATCTATTTGTACCGGATTACGATGTTTTCAAAATTGATGACCGTGTTAGCCGTGGTATTGTGACGGACGGTTGCCGTTTCTATGCTGCCATTCCAGTCGATGGGGAAGATGGCCATCGTATCATCATAGGGACGGATACGAAACAATACTTTGTCCTTGCCGAAGACATCGGAGGGAATGACCGAAAGATGTTCGGTCGCGCCCAAACCGCAGGATGAACAGGTATAATACTTGATGCCGCCGATGTTGGTGTCCCACCAGGGCAGGGAACGCAGGTGGACATAGTCCTTGCCGGTCACGGCATCGGGACAGACCTTGTAACTGCCGCCGCCATCGACAGAATACTCCACGCACCAGTGCGCGGGATAGTTTTGGGAGGTGGCCGCCGAGATTTTTCCGACATCGAACGAGTAGGAGAAGACCATCAGGGAGCCGGTCAGATGTTTCGTCGAAGTTTCAATGACCAGGCCTTTGTAGCCGGTGATCCGTTCGTCCGTCCATTCGAACCAGCCTTTAATTTCCGTATTGAGACAAAGGGACTTGGGATAGGTATCGCTGTTGTCTCCCGATGCGATGCCCCTGTTTCCGGGACCGGAAGCGGTGACAACCTTGCTGCAGTAGGCATCGTAACTGCTGATGGGATAGTTGCCCGCCGACGAACCGATGGTCTTGTTTTCGAGGGTCAACTCAGCCACCGGAATCGGAGAAGAGGCAGAAATGTCATCCGAGGGAATGATGGAGTCGTTGCGATTGCCGACACCGGGATCTCCGTAACGGGGATTGATGACCGTATATAGACCGTAACGATAATGGTAGGGCGAACCGTCCCATTTGGCGAAGGTCCGGTAAGAAGAAGCACCGTCCCGGTCCTGGGCAAACCCGCTCTCGTCGAGCACGCGGATTTGGAATGGCCCCTGATCGCCGTAACGGGGATTCTTTTCGTGGACAAGGATACCTCTGACATCACCTGTACCCTGAGGAACGCCATCTCCGCTCCGACGCCAGGTACAGAGCATATTGACGGGAGCATAGATGGCTGCACCGCTGTCGTCCATCAGCAGGCAAGCCCATCCGTCCAAACGGTTGTTGTTGCCCGGAAGCATCGCATTGACGATGGAAGAGAGGGTGTAATTCTCATAAACATTGGTATAGGAGCCGGTCTTATAGACGAACTCCGTGTTGGGAATGGTGACATAGGTGTAGAGATCTTCCGCCGTCAGGGATGCGATGCGCCTGACCTTTTCCGTCAGCGTTCCCTTTTCGCTCCGGACCATATTGGAAGGGGTCAGGGCAACAATGGTGTAGCGTTCGGGAGCATCCTCCCGCACTACCCTGGCGTCAAGTAGACTCAAGGAAAGGCGCGTCCCCCGGACCAGGACATTGTCCGCCGCATTTTCGAACAGCAGACGGAAACCCATCGATCCGTCTTCGCTCTGTAGATAGGCAGTACGGTCGTTCTGCGACACATCGATCCGGTCGTAGTTGACGCTCGGATTGAGGGCCATATTCTTGCTATGCCAGTCACTGACCACGACACCGCGGATATAGACTTCGTCCGATACTTTTTCCTGACCCGCGTAGTTTCGGGCATCGGAGAAACTGATCTGCGTCCCGAATCCGCCGTTGCGGTCGGAACTCGTGATGAAGACATCCAGACGGTAACCTTGCTCCCAACCGTCCACATAGTCCATCCGGACACGGGCGCGACTGATATGGTCGCCGGGATTGGGACGGGTCTGAACGACCAATTCACCCAGGTCTGCCCCGACACGGGCTATCCAGTCGGATGCACCGCTCAGATAGTCAACCACGGAAGTCATTTCTTCCAAGGGGATGTTGGTGGAAAGAGAAAATGTCGTCCAGCCTTCCTCGCTCCCGTCCACGATGGCATAGGGAGCATCGCACTCCAGATAGGGCTCGATGCCTTCCTGACGGACATAGACCGTGTCCAGTTTCTCTCCGCCATTGAGAGAAAGTTGCAGTTTAACCATTCGACGGAAGCCGTCGTTGGGATCGAAAGTGACGACGATGTCGCCATCTCCGTCCAAGAAAGTCCTGTCACACCAGGCCCAGTCGCCGACGGAATTCATCACGGTCACATCCACCTTTCCGTTGGCATAGATGCGCACCGTCGCTTCTCCGCCATCCTTGGAAACAAGCCATTCGTCTTTCCGGGTAACCAATTCTTTGATGTCGGCATATTCCGCATCGTCAAAGAGGGAGCAGGCGGTAAGCGCAACGAGCGCTAAAAGCAGGATTGATTGGGCTTTCATAATCTATTTATACTGGATGAGGACATCTTCGATGCAGATGGCCGTATTGCAGGGCATCGGAATCTCGAATGTCTCGGTAATTATTTCATTTCTGTAACACAGGCCCTTGTACCAGTTGCCGGAACCGACATTCCAGGCGGCCATCCGCAGACTCGTCGGCACCAGGCGAACCTTCACCCCGGCCTTGTCCAGGACGGAGGAAGGTAGGATGAAGCGATAGGGAGTCAGGCCGAAGCCGTTGTCGATGTTGGTATAGAACGGGCTGGTGGTCACGGTCGCGTGGAAGGAGGCATAACTGCTGGCATCCGTCACCGCAAAGGGTACGCCTCGCAATTCAAAGCCCGTCCGTCCGGTCGCCGCATTCACCGCCCTGATCCAGGAAGACCAGGAAGAACCGTCCTCGGAGGTGGCATATTCCACCGCCCAGTCCACCGGGAAGGAATAGGCATTCTGCCAGGAGATGTTGTTGGCGCTGCTGCGGTTGAGCATACCGCCCGCGATGGAGAAACTGACGGCCGCCTCGCTGCCGGACACGCCCGCGGTAGAAAATTCCGCCACGATGCCGTTGACACCGCCGGTCCAGTTATTTCCGTCCCAGTCATAAAATCCACAATAGTTGACCAGAAACTCGATGATGGAACCGGCGCTCATACCGAAAAGTTGGTCGGTATTATTGCTGATTGCAGTGACCGTCGGATTGGAAACATTGAAACCACGATAACCCCAGGCAGGGATGACCGGATAACCCGTCAGGCTGTTTCCGGTCTGGTTCTGATACATCTTGAGGTTGTCCGTGTAAAGTCTGGCCACGGCGCCGGTGTTGTTGACCATACCGGCGGCCGTCGTAGCGTTGAGGACTTCCTGAACCACCTGCGCATCGGTATATTTTCCGGAAGTGATGTAGCCCCCGGTCGCAGAAGTCGCCGTATTCCAGGAATACTGGCCGACGCTCCAGGTCTTCTTGGTGAAAGTCCATTCGACGAGGTCGTTCCAGTTGGAGGCGGCGGAAGAAGCGATGGCGATGTCGCTCTCATCAACGGGGCGGATGCTGTAGCGTCCGATGTCGTCACTCCAGCGATCCATCTGCTGGTGGACGAGAATACCGGACAGGCTTCCCGTCCCCTGCGGCACCTGTTTGCGCATTTGGGCCGAGGCGTCCCAGCGCCAGTCGCAGTTCATATTGACCAGCATATAGATGCCATTGCCATCCTTGTCATACAAAAGGTTGGCGGCTCCGTCCTTGGCTTGGCGGGCCTGGTTGACGCCCGGTGCCAGGCCCCGGTTGACGGGATTGGCGATGGCATCGTACTCGCGGACGTTGGCATAGGCGCCGCGCTTGATCTGGAACTCCATATCGGAAAGGGTGACCCAGGTATAGATGTCACTGTCGGAAAGGGTGGCGACGGTACGGTTCTTGACCGGAATGTCGTGGTTCCGCGAAATGACATCCATCCGTGTGACGTCACCGAGGGTGAAACGGTCGGGATCGCTCTCGAAAATCACCTTCACGCCGTCCAGATAGATACGGGTGCGGTCGCCCCGGCTGACCGAGTTGTCGAGCGGACGGCCGAACTTGAGCCGGAAACCGCCGGAGCCGTCCAAATCCTCAATATAATTGGTACGGTCGTTCTCGGTCGTATAGATATTGTTGGCGTTGGGTCTGGCACCGGTCGCGGAGGTATCAACCGCAGTCACGTCATAGCCGTCTATCGTCGTACCGTACTGAAGGTTCTGGTCCATGTTGGGATTGCCGCTGCCGCCGATGACAAGTCCTTCGATATAACTCTCATCGCCGGGTTCATCGCGCCAAACGCCGCCCGAGGGGAATTTTGTACGGACATCGGCCATCCTGACCAGTTTGGATTCTTCCATCTTTTGCTCAATGGCAATGCTGGCGGCAATCTCTGCCTGCCCGGCATCCCGGCAACTGAGTTTGACCGTAGCATAACGCCGGGCCGGGGAGGTATTGGCGGGAACCGTATAATTGAGCAGCCCGTTTTCAAAGGATAGGTCCTCGATGAAGCCGGTGGCCGATCCGCTGTAACTGACACTGACGACAAGGTCTTCGATAGCGTCGCCCAGGTTCGTATCGACGCGCCAACTGCGCTGGGCACCATCCCGGGGCACAAGGTCCGATGTCACGGCGACACTGACATAAGGAGCCGTGAAATCCTGGGTAACAAGGACAGAATCCTTATATACCTCTGCGTCATTTCCGCGGGTCGAAACGACCAGCCAGGCCTTACGGACAACTTCTGTCGGGTTGGCCTGTGCCGTCCAGAAGAGGTAACAGCGGACTCCGTCGGGAAGACCGACACTCTCCGGAGAAGGCTCTTCCGTGCGAAACCAACTCAGGCCCGACAGCCATCCTTCCCCGCCTTCAACATAATTGATGCGGGCGGACTCGCTGTCAAAGTAATCCTCGGGAATGTTGGTATCGACGGCGCTCCTTCGGGTAAAGGAACCTCCCGGAAGTGCCACCCGGGACTTCTCGAAAATGAGCTGGGGCAATTTGATTCCGGGCCGCTGGGTGATGCTCACTGTCTTGACCTTGTCGGCGGAACGAACTTCCAGTTCTGCCGTCCGGGACAAGCCGGGATTGACCGAGAACAGGATGTGGATGGTCGTCACGCCGCTGCCGGAGGTCCGGTCGAGGGACGCCCATTCACCTCCGGTTGTAAAACGCACAGTCCAGTCGCCGGAGCAATAAATGGTGAGCGGAATCCGGTCCTTGTCTGCGGGTACGACGACGGCCTCACGGTCAAGCGCCAGGTCCCATTTTTCCTCAAATCGTCGCTGACAGCCGCCAAGGATGACCAGCGCAGCAAGAAGGGATACAATATATCTTTTCATATCTTCGTCATCTTGATGGATTACATACCTTCGGCGACATACTCGTCATTGGTGAGCACCCGGCCCGACAGTGCGCACTGTACATCCGGAATGGGGTAATAGCGGTGGCAGCGTTTCATCCTGTTGCGCAGGGTGGCATTGTTGGTATTATCGCGCGTCTGTTCGTACCAGACCCCCCAGCGAACCAGGTCGAACTTGCGCTGAAACTCACCGCCCAGTTCGCGTGCCCGCTCGCATCGCAACAAGGCCGTCAGGGCTTCGAAACCCGTAAAGTTGGTCTCCGGCTCGACTCCGGCGCGGGTCCGGACCATATTGATATAGCGCAGGGCCTCGTCTGCATTTTCCAGGCCGATATAGCACTCCGCCATCATCAGGACAGCGTCGGCATAACGGAAAATTTTATAATTGTTGCTATCGTAGGTCTGCACCTCCCCGGGACACCAGAACTTCGGTCCGGCCCAGCCTACCCCGTAGCGTTTGGATGTCTGGAAAGTCGCGCCGGTGGAATAATTGCCCAAGCCGAGGGTGTAGTAGATTCTGCGGTCAATCTTCTGGCCGCGGATTACCCCGGCCGCGATGGCGTCCAGGTCGAGTTGAGTATAATAGCGGCCGTCCTGGGTGTTATACTCGTCGGAGTAAGTCAGCGGAAGCGGATTGAACAGTGCGTTCTGATAGGAAGTGTTCTCAGTCTTGGTCGTTCCCGTGGCAGGGCGGAAAATTCCGTAGATATTGTTGGCGACAAGCGCACTCCAACTGGTGACCTCATTACCCAGTTCAGGCAGAGCAATGCCGTCGAACAGACGCAGGTCGGGATTGTCGGGAGAAGGCGCATTGGGCGGGGTCATAATATTGGCGACAGAGCCGGCAAACTGCACGCCGGTCTTACTCCAGTCATGCTGAATTTCAAGAATGCTCTCCATCGTATTCTTGTAACGCCACATCGTCTGCTCCAGCGGGTAGCGTTCTTCGGTCAATTCTCCGTAGAGGGCTTCCAATAGCTTGAGCGGAGCAAGCGCCAGATCCCAGTCCTCGTTCCAGAGTGCCATCTTGGCCATCAGCATCAGGCCGAGGGCATAACCCACGCGCTGGCTCTTGGCTTCACTGGCACGCACTTTCCGGCCGTTTTCTTCCGTGAAATATGGCAAGGCCAAGTCCCGGATGTCGTAGTAGAGGTCTTCCCGGATTTCCCGGGGGTCGGTACGGGGCAGGCGGCGGATGCGCAGCAAAGCATCGTCATCGGCCACCATCTCCTTGTAATAAGGGACACCGCCGAAAAAACAGGTCAGGTTGTAATAGTAGAGGGCACGGAGCACCCGGGCTTCGGCCACGAGCGGTTCTTTCTGTGCCGGAGGTATGTTCGCGGCAGCGATGCATTCGATACATTCGTTGCAACGCATCACGCCGAGATAGCCCTGGCGCCAGATGGCCGCCCCCATCTGCGGCTTGGCCGGAGTCACGTCAAGGCAGGCGTCCACCGTCGTGGAACGGCTATACCAGATATCGGTGCAAGCCTCAACCGCCAGCATATAATTGGGAACATAGATGAAGGCCATCGGCAGATAACAGCCGTTGAGCGCGGCGATGCACTGCGTCTCGTTGCCATAATAATTGGTACGGTTGACGAACGAAGTCGGATTTTCTTTCAAAGAACAGGCGCTGAGTATCAGGACCGCCGTCATTGCCGAAAAGATATAATTTTTCATAATCAGGTCCTCCTTTTTCAAAAACGAATCTGAGCGTTCAGGACAACCATACGAGACTGCGGGTACGCCCCCATATCCACGCGGCGCAAGGTCGCCTCGCTGCTGTTGGTAGAAACATCCGGATCAAAACCATTATACTCCGTGATGAGGAACAAGTTGGTCGCGGACACGCCGATCGTAAGATCCCGGACAAATCGGGACTTGCGGCTGAAATCGAACTTGTAATTGAGGTTCGCGCTTTTCAGGCGGAGATAAGTGGCATCGTGTACCTGGAGACTGGAGGGAGACATCCTCGCCTCCGTACCGGCGCGGGGCAGGTCGGACTCCGGATTGCGAATGGGATGCCAGGCGTTGAGCATATAGCGGTACTGATTGGCCGAATAGGTGCCGGACATCGAAAGTTCGGCATAGTTGTAGATTTTGCCGCCCAGCGAATAAGTGAAGAAAAAGCCAAGGGCAAAATTCCCTATTCCGAAAGTGTTCTGCCAGCCTCCGTAGAGAACGGGGTCGGAGTTGCCCAGGTAGATCAGATCCTGGTCGGACATAATACCGTCGTGGTTCTGGTCTATGTAACGGGGATAACCGAGGACCGCCTTGGGATCGTTGCTGGTTGTGTTCGAAATGTAGGTCCTGGTATATTTATTGCGTTCAAACTCTTCCTCCTTATGCCAGACACCCGCATACTGGAAGCCCCAGAGGGAGTTCAGCGGATATCCGGCCCGGTAGCCATACATCATAAAGGAATTGTTGCCGGGACTGTTGAGAACAGCCACGTAGTCCTCCTGACCGATATCTACGACCATCTGTTTGTTGTGGGAGATGGTCAACTGCGAAGTCCAGTAGAAAAATTGGGTATCGAAGATTTTGCCTTCCAAAGTCAGTTCGACACCGGTGTTGGTCGTCTCTCCGAGGTTGGTCAGACGGCTGAGGAAACCGGTGCTTTGGATGGTCTGGAGAGACAGGAGCAGGTCGTTGGTACGGGAATGGTAGGCTTCGAAGGTGACACCCAGGCGTCCTTTGAGCACCGTAAAATCCACTGCGCCATTGAACAAAAGGGTCTTTTCCCAGGTCAGGTTGGGGTTAGCCACCCGGTCGGGAAGAATGGAAGCGCCCTGCTTTCCATCGAAGAGATAACTGTTGGTATAGGTAGAATAAGCCTGTAGGGAACGGTAATATGGAATGGCGTCGTTGCCGGTCCGGCCGATGCTTAGGCGCAAGGACAGATCATCCATCCATTTGGCCCTTTTCATAAAGTTTTCCTGCTTGACGGCCCACTTGAAAGCCATCGAAGGGAAAAAGCCCCATTTGTTGTTGGCGGCAAAGTTGGAAGAACCGTCGAAACGGCCGGTCAGCGTCAAGTAGTAACGGCTCTTGTAGTTGTAGTTGACGCGGGCAAAGGCGGACAGCTTGACCACCTTTTCCGAACTGGTCGAGGCGGTGTAATTTTCTTTACTGGTAATCCCGGCCATATTGTTCCAAGTCAGATCATCGGTCAGCAATCCTTCCGCCTTAAGGGAGAAATAGTTCATTTCATTGGAGGAAGCGGAGTAGCCCAGCAGGGCGTCGAATTTGTGATCGCCACGGAATTTCTTGCCGTAAGTGACCGTATTCTCGGTCGTCCATTTGATGGCATTCCCTTCGTAGCGATACGCGTCCGAGCCTTCTCCTTCGACGCGACGGGGCAGGTAACTGGGCCAGAAACGGTAGTCGTGGCGTTGGTAAGACATATAGGAGTTCTGACTTTTGATGACCAGGCCGGCGATGGGTTTATATACCAGTTCGATGACATCGGTGCTGGTGTGCATCTCCCGGCGGTTGACAGTCATATCGATGTTGGCGCGCGGCGTATTGATGGATGTACCATTCTCATACAAAGGGTTTGTCGTGTCTTTTGGGCCGATAATCGGGGACAGATAGACGGCACCGTCCCAAAAACTCGTACCGCCGATATTGGCCTTGTTCAAGTCTTCTCCCCGGAAGGTATAACTGAGTTTGGCACCGATGCTGAACTTGGGATTGAACTCGTAGTTGAGGTTGAGACGGGCGGTGATACGATTCATTCCGCTGCCATCCACGATGCCCCGGGTATCGTTGTAGGAAAGGGCGGCAAAATAAGTGAAAGCGCCACCCGTCTTGCCGCTGACCGAGAGATTGTAGTTCTGATAAGGAGCGACACGGGTAATCTCTTTGATCCAGTTTGTATCGTTGGCATAGTTGGCCGGATCGAAGACCGGTACGCTTGTCTGGGAGGCGGAACGGAAAAAGTACCAGTCGTTGAGATAGCGGATAAATTCATCCTTGTTCATTGTGTCCAGGGTACGGGCCAGCATCGAGACGCCGTACTCCGCCTTGACCGTGACTGCCGGCTTGCTGGTGACCCCCTTCTTGGTCGTGATGAGGATGACGCCGTTGGCCCCCCGCGAACCGTAAATGGCCGTAGAGGAAGCATCTTTCATCACGGAGATGGACTCCACATCGGCCGCATTGATCTCGCCGATGTCGTGTACCGCATCGAGGACGCCGTCTACGATGATGAGCGGTTCGTTGGAGGCGTTGATGGAGCGCGTACCCCGGATGCGGATGGAAGTAGTCGCACCCGGTTTCCCGGAGGTATTCATAATATCCACGCCCGCCATACGGCCCTGCAAGGCCTGATCAATGGAAGAAGTAGGTGTCTGGACGATGTCTTGTACCTTGACTGTCGCAACGGAACCGGTCAGGTCGGCTTTCTTGGTCGTTCCATAGCCGATGACGACGACTTCATTCAGGGCATTGGTCACATCGGGAAGCAGATCCACATTGATGACATAGCGGCCGCCTACGGCGATGTCCTGGGTAACATAGCCTATATAAGAAAAGGACAATATACGCGTAGAGGCATCGATAAGGATGCTGTACCGCCCGTTTTCGTCCGTAATGACACCTTGGTTGCTGCCCGTAATCAACACGCTCGCTCCGATGAGCGGGTCGCCGTTTTCATCACGCACCAGACCGGTAACCTTCATTTCCTGCGCGGAAACGAGGAATGCCGGAAGAAGCAGCAGGATGGAAAGGAATAGTCGCTTCATAGATTACTTGTATTGAATGAGAAGATCTTCTATACAGATAGCACCGTTGTGGCTGTTGGGAATCTCGAACTCGGGGGTAATCCTTTCTCCCCGGTAGGTCAGGCCCTTGTACCAGTTGCCGGAACCGACGTTCCAGGTAGCCATCCGCAGACTCGTCGGCACCAGGCGAACCTTCACCCCGGCCTTGTCCAGGACGGAGGAAGGCAGGATGAAGCGATAGGGAGTCAGGCCGAAGCCGTTGTCGATGTTGGTATAGAACGGGCTAGTGGTCACGGTCGCGTGGAAGGAGGCATAACTGCTGGCATCCGTCACCGCAAAGGGTACGCCTCGCAATTCGAAGCCCGTCCGTCCGGTCGCCGCATTCACCGCCCTGATCCAGGAAGACCAGGAAGAACCGTCCTCGGAGGTGGCATATTCCACCGCCCAGTCCACCGGGAAGGAAT
>JAGCUV010000007.1 GCA_017962705.1 Bacteroidales bacterium | reverse complement strand
TTGTATTCGGATTTGGACAAAATGTCCACCCTTGAATTGTTGCAGGGAATGAATGCGGAAGACCAGAAAATCCCGGGTATTGTCGCGGAATGCATCCCCCGGATTATTCCCTTGGTGGATGGCATCATCGAGCGCATCCGCCGGGGCGGAAGGGTCTTCTATATCGGAGCCGGAACCAGCGGTCGCCTCGGCATCACCGACGCCTCGGAGATTCTGCCCACATACGGGCTGGACGGGACGTTCATCGGCATCATCGCCGGAGGTGACGGAGCCATCCGACGGGCGGTGGAAGGGGCGGAAGACGACCCCCTGCAGGGATGGAAAGACCTGCAGGTCTTCCAACCCACGCCGGAAGACACGCTGATCGGGATTACTGCTTCCGGCGGTGCTCCCTACGTCGTCTGCGCCATCCGGGAAGCGAGAAAATCAGGCCTGCTCACCGGGTGCATCACCTGCAATGAAGATACCGCCGTGGCTCACGAATGCGACTGTCCCATTGTAGCCGTCGTAGGTCCGGAATTCGTGACCGGAAGCACCCGGATGAAAGCCGGTACGGCCACCAAACTCATCCTCAACATGATTTCCACCTCGGTGATGATCCGCCTCGGGCACGTCAAGGGGAACCACATGGTGGATATGCAGCTGACCAATAAAAAATTGGTGGACCGGGGCACCCGCATGATTATGGAAGAAGCGGGCCTGGAAGATTATGCGCTCGCCCGGGAGAAACTGCTGACCTATGGCTGCGTACGTGCCGCATTGGATGTTATCAAAAATAGATAATATTTCTTATCTTTGTAGACCCGGGTATAAACCTGCTCACAAAAATTCGTTAAATAACTATGAACCATTTATTTGATTTATCTGGACGCGTCGTCCTCGTAACCGGCGCCTGCGGCGTACTGGGAGAAACCATCGTCCGTTACTTTGCCCGGCAGGGAGCCCGCGTGGTCTTGCTGGCCCGCGCCCATTCCGCCGATGCAGCGGAAACCATCGTATCCGACATCAAAGCCACCGGCGGAGAAGCGATGTTCCTGGCCACCGATGTGACCGACAAAGCCGTCCTGGAGCAGAACTGCCGCGACATTCTGGCAACCTACGGGACCATCGATGTGCTGCTCAATGCCGCGGGAGGCAATATGCCGGCCGCCACCGTGCCGCCCGACAAAACCATTTTCGACCTGGATGTCGATGCTGTCCGCAAGGTCGTGGACCTCAACCTGTTCGGCACCATCATCCCCACGCTGGTCTTCGCCAAAGTGATGGCGGACAAGAAAAAAGGGTCCATCATCAATTTCTGTTCGGAAAGTTCGTTCCGGCCGCTGACGCGTGTCGCAGGATATGGCGCAGCCAAGGCGGCTGTGGCCAGCTGGACCAAATACCTCGCCGGGGAACTGGCCCTCAAATTCGGAGACGGCCTGCGCGTGAACGGAATCGCCCCCGGCTTCATCCTCTCCAAGCAAAACCGCGCCCTGCTGCTCAACGAAGACGGCTCGCTGACACCCCGTTCCGAAAAGATTCTGGGACACACCCCTTTCGGACGCTTTTTGAAAGCGGACGAACTGCTGGGCACCCTGCACTACCTGGCCAGCGATGCCTCCACGGCGGTCACGGGAACCATTTCCATCGTGGATGGCGGTTTTGAATCCTTTAGCATATAGCGTATGGACACCTTGTACAAAATGAGGGAGAGTTTTCGTTGGTACGGCCCGAACGACCCGGTACCCCTCAGCTTTATCCGTCAGGCCGGCATCACGGACATCGTTTCCGCCCTTCACCAAATTCCCAACGGAGAAGTCTGGCCGGTAGAAGAAATCCGCCTGCGTCAGCAACAGGTCGCGGAGGCGGGTATGGTCTGGAGCGTCGTGGAAAGCGTACCGGTGCACGAGCATATCAAGACGCAAACCGGCGCATGGCGCACCTACATTGAACATTACAAACAGACGCTGCGCAATCTGGCCTCCTGCGGCATCTACTGCGTGACCTACAACTTCATGCCTGTGCTGGACTGGACGCGCACCGACCTGCAGTACACCCTGCCGGACGGCTCCAAGTGCCTGCGGTACGAGAAGGCCGCCCTGATGGCGTTCGACCTGTTTATCCTGCAACGGGAGGCGGCACCGCAAGACTATACCCAGGAAGAAGTGGCAGTGGCCCGCCGTCGCTATGAGGCGATGTCTGAAGAGGAGAAAGAGCGGCTTACCCGCACCATCATCGCAGGACTGCCCGGCAGCGAGGAAAGTTTTACGCTGGAGCAATTCAAGGCGGAACTCGCCCGTTATGACGGGGTGACCCCGGAAATTCTGCGGGCACATCTGGTTGATTTCCTGAAGGAAGTCTGTCCGGTAGCCGATGAACTGGGAATGCGTCTGGTGATTCACCCCGACGACCCGCCCGTCCCCTTGTTCGGCCTGCCCCGCATCCTGTCGACCGCAGAAGATTTCCGCGCCTTGATCCGGGCGGTCCCCAACCCCTCCAACGGTCTTTGCCTGTGTACCGGTTCATTCGGCGTCCGCGCCGACAACCATCCGGCAGCTATGTTGCAAGAGTTCGGGGAACGCATCGATTTCGTGCACCTGCGCAGCACACGCCGGGATGCCGAAGGCAATTATTACGAAGACAACCACCTCGAAGGAGATATGGATATGCCGGCCATCATGAAGGCCTTGCTGGATGTGATGCAACAACGTCAATTCCGTATTTTCTGCCGTCCCGACCACGGCCATCAGATGTGCGACGATCTCGGCCGGAAGACCAATCCCGGTTATTCGTTTTATGGCCGCATGCGCGGCATCGCGGAGCTCCGCGGACTCCAGGAAGGCATCGCTGCCGCGTTCCGGAAGGACATCTGAAGGTCCGTATGAAAAAACTGATCTGCGAAGCCGGAGCCACCAAGACGGACTGGCGCGTCATAGAAAATGGGCAACAACTCGCCCGGCATCTCGGCGCCGGGCTCAATGTCTCCACGATGGATATGGCGGTCATCCGGAAGAGCATCCGGGAAGCCGCCGACGCATTAACTGGCGAAAATGAGAAGTCCGGAGCGGGCAACCTGACTTCTGACGAGCCTTTCGGCGCCATCCATTTTTATGCGGCGGGGGTGGTCACACCCCACATCCATGAGGTGTTGACCAGCAGCTTTCGGTCGTGTTTCGGAACGTCTGGGATTGAGATTCAGACGGACTTGATGGCCTGTGCGCGGGCCGCCTGCTTCCACGCACCCGGCGTTGCCGCCATTCTGGGCACCGGCTCCAACTCCTGCCAGTTTGACGGCGAAAAGATTGTCAGGCACGTCAAGTCCGGCGGCTTCATTCTGGGAGATGAGGGTTCTGCTTCGGTCTTGGGAAAATGGTTCGTCTCCGACTATATCAAAGGGCTGGTTCCAGCCGAAATCGCAGCGGAGTATGCGTCACAGTTCCCGTCGGAATATGCCGACATCGTAGAGCAAGTTTACCACAATCCCGGCTCCCCTTCCGCCTGGCTGGGCAGCCTCTGCCCTTTCCTTCTCTCGCACTACGGGCATCCGTACATCCGGCGCATGGTGGATGGCAATTTCCAGGCATTCATCGACCGGAGCCTGCGGCAGTATGACATTGACCAATATCCGGTAGGCATCGTCGGCGGGTTTGGCTACGCCTGTCAGGGCATCCTCCGTCCCCTCTTCGAAGCCGCCGGCATCCGCATCCGCGCCTTCATCCCCGCCCCCATCGAAGAACTGATCAAGTATCACGCGTAGAGGAGGTCTTCACTCGGACGGACGACCGCCACGCTTCCTATTTCGCACATATTTGCAAGGTCAAGGGTTTGGAAGTCGCTTTGACGGTCAAGCAAAGCAAGCCGGGATAGGGTGAAGAAAGGGCGAGCGCTTTGCGTCCGCAACGGGCGGCATATTCCGCCTGTGGATCCATACAGACCAGCACGGACATTTCCCGGCCGACCGCATCTTTGTCAAACTCAAGGGTGATGGTCGCAGAACGATAATCCGCCGCCATCTCCTTTTTTACAACCAGGGCATCAAAGCCAGTAGACACCGTCCCTTTGCAGAAATAACTATAGTACCAGTTGACAACCGGCGAGGAAAGGCCGGAGAAATTGTTCCATCCTGATGCACGCCCTGTGGAGATACGCGTATTCTCGAATGTACCATAGGTCGCATCGGACTCCATCGCCCAGGTATTCATCACGGCACGGGCAATCTGCAACGCGCGCTCAGGCTTGTTGTAATCCAGCATGGTCTTCCAGAACACCAACTGATGAGGGATCCAGGATGCGCCGACCGAGTAACCATCGGGACTGTAGTACGAAGCGCTTTGGTCCACCACGGCCATGCCATATGGCGACCAAAGACGCCCTTCCGTAAAGATATTTTCATCCATTCGGGCGCGTTGATGCTCGGAACAGATTCCTGCCGCATAAGGAGCGACGCCGTCTTGTCCTTTGTTGTAATTACTCCCGTCCGGCGCCTTCAGGAAACCGTCCGGCCGGCCGGAAGCGTCGTGCGTAACATAGCTGAAATAGCCACATTCTTCATCCCAGCCATACTCAAGTATGGGTTTGGACATCGTAAGGATATCCCGATCATATTGCCGGACATCCTTCTTCCATCCGTAATGCTGCGCAACCATCCGCAGGATTTTGGCAGCGCGGATGTAATAAGCGCTGGAAACCATGGGCGCGACGGACGGATATAACTCTTTGTGCTGACGCAGATAATGCTGCGCCGGATAATCATCCCACCCTCCTGTGCTATACCAATAATCCCAGCTGCGGACGAAACCGGACGACATCATCGTAGTAGATGTCGCATCCTTACCGGTCATAAAGTCATAATAACGCTTGAGTCTGGGATATAGAAAAAGAATCGCCTCGTCATCCCAACTCTCGTTGCACCATTGCTCAAATGCAAAGAACTGCGTGGGCAATGGAGTGCCGTGATGGATAAATGCAGATTGGGAACCCTCCTCGGTCGTATAAGCTCTGATGGTCTCAAAAGCTTTCTCGGGATCCACCATTGCAAAAGCCCAGGAGATAAAGCCCAAATCCCAGGTATACAAACTGTTCCAAATCTTTCCCGGCGTAAAATGACGGATGTATTGATTCTGCGTATAGACGGGATAGACCACATTGGTACGCAAGATGGCCTGGAAGCGTTGTTGGGCTTCTGCAAATCTCTCCCCCTGGGGAAGGATATCGGGCAGACGCTCAGGCTGCATCTTCTTCAGGCATTGATCAATCTGTGCCGGCTCATCCTTATGAAAGGCAGCCAACACCTCCTCGACTTCTGCTTTACTTCCTTTGGTCAGCATACACCAAATGGTCGTATCCGTCTGCGGCTTCAAAAAGACGGGACGCAGAAATGCGGAGGTAAAAAAGCCCTGCTGATCGCCCCGGAAATACTTGGGAGGATGCTGGTGGACCGCCTTCTTCATAAACACATCCAAGTCCGAATTGTCAAATAGACGAATCTCGCTAATTGGGAAATTCCAAGCCAATCCGTAGAAATCTTCGGCATCCTCATACTTGAGGATATACTCCCCCTCTCCTCCGGACTGAACGGGACGGAAAGGTTTTACCCGTGGAATCAATTTCACATCTTCCCCTTCCACAAAAGCATCCAGACGCAATTTGGCGTCGGAAAGAATCTGCAGATCCATATGACCGGACAATTCGCCCAGAGGATAGAGCGCATACTCGCCGGTTCCCTGTGCCTTGACTTCATTTCCATTGACAAGAAGTGTAAAGTCCTTTCCCGCCTGAACGCAAGCCAGCAAACTCAGCTTATGGGTTCCTTCCGGAAGAAGATAGGACAATTGGTCTCCCGGCGTACCGGATGTCTCGATGACGCCCCCCGACAGAGAATCCGAAGTCCGTTTTTCTCCGCGCAGCCACCCGTCATATACAAGATGATACTGATGGGTTCTGACGGCAGGTTCATACGAGAGATAATCGCGGGCCATCAAACAGTACGAGGCACCTTGAAGCATCCTTGCGGGAGCATCATCCGCATAATGGAAAGAGGAGACCCCCTGCAAAGAAAGATTCTGCGGAAGCCCGGTACAATTGACGCATTGAAGCTCCAGAAGGACGTGACGGTCATCTGCCACGTGATAGGTTGCATCGACATAGACCATGTCTTTCCATTCAAGTTCATAACGGTAAGTGATCTCCGTCATGTCTTTGTTGACCCTCCACGGATGGCACCCGCACTCATAGATGAGACTGGGGACCATATAAGTCCGGCGATAAAAGCCCGGGACAACGGTAAAATCGAAGCGCGTACCCGAAGCCATATCACCGATATGGGAGATACCCGCATATTGCTTGCTATAGGGGCCCCATGCCCCCAACGTAGTCACATCATGGGAGTTTGACAACAAGGCTCCCGAGAACAAAATACCAAACAACAAGGATAGCATTACTCTTTGGATTTTTCAGGCCATGTATCGGTGCGGAACGGTCCTACAGGAATACCCGACCCATTCTTCAGGACACCAGGGGCATAGTTGTGGAAAATATAACGGATGGATGCAGGAACAGGAACCTCGGGACAAGTCAGTTCAATGGTATCATATCCCCGCATCACCCGTGCCTTGGCCGGATAAAAAACACGGTCTTCGCCCGCCATTTCGAAGCCCTCGAAATTCTGGTTGACCGGGCCTAACCCGCAATCATTATCTTTAAAATAAAGCACAACGCGATTGGGAAACACTTCCATCCTGTCGTAACGAGGCGCGGCCGCACCCTGCAAGGCCTTGCCATAGGTCTTTTTCAAAGCCAACAATGCCAGGCGGCGGCCAACCTCCTGCTTCTTGCGCGGGTGGATACACCACTCTTCACCGATGTCCGCCGTCGTCGCCATTCCGCAATAAGGAATCATATCCAGACTCTTTTCCTGCGCTTCCATCAAAAGGGCTGCCGTCTCGCCTTCCGGCTCAGCCCTGAAGGCATAAGGAGCAATCTGGACAAAGTAGAACGGCATCTTCTCATTCTGCCAAAGTTCCCGCATCATCGCCACGTATGACGCCTGCAGGCTGGCGTATTTCATGCCGTCGCCCCGATTTGATTCCCCCTGATACCAAATCCAGCCTTTGACCGTGTACGGAATCAGCGGATGCACCATTCCGTTATAAAGGGTAGCGCCTTTGTATTGCGGCAGCTTAGGCATAGGATCCATATCCAGATGCGACAAGTCCGTGGTCGGAAAATCTCTCGAAAGCACTTCCCGGCTCATCCACGGTTCGATGCCGGTCCCGCCCCAGTCTGCGATGAGTATTCCCACCGGTACGCCCAAAGCCTTCTGGATGTCGCGGGCAAAGAAATAGGCTGCGGCACTGGTATTGGCGACAACATCCGCCTCATTTTCCAGCCAGAGCGCGTCACAATCATCCTTGGGGGTCGCCGAGACACATTTCTTGACCGTACACATCCGCAACGGGAGTTGTTTTTCTGCCCCGAGAATGGCGTCAAAACCCCCTTCGACAGGCTGGCCTTTCAATCCTTTGACCGGCATTTCCATATTGGACTGGCCGGAGCAGAACCAGACTTCGCCCACCAGAACGTTGGAGAAAGTCCGTTTTTTCCCGTCAGATACGACGATGGTATAAGGTCCCCCAGCACCAGGAGTTTGTATGCGCGCGGACCATTTTCCTTCTGCATCTGCTTGAACGCTCACCGTCTTTGCTCCTTTCCAGGAGGGACGGATGCTCACCTTCGCACCCGCTTGGGCCTTTCCCCAGAAAGCGACATCGCTCTGCTGCTGCAGGACCATATTGTCGCTAAAGACAGAAGGCATCCAAACCTCAGCCTGCAAAAAGTACGCTCCGCAAAGGAACGCCAGACTTAACAAAATCCATCTTTTCATATCAATCATTTTTTAAGGTAAGCGCTTCGGTATCCTCAGGCGTCACAGGCAAGACCTGTCCGTTGACCGAGACGTTTTCGAAACGGATAGACTCCGTATTGAGAAGAATATAAGGCGTATTGCAAGTATCCAACTGGATATTTTTGAGCCGGACATTGTGAATGGGGCGTCCCTTCACGCCAACGGCATAAAAACCGCAATCGTCGGACTTCACGCCGTGGACATTTGATATTTCAAAGTTCTCAAACAATGTCGGATAATTGCCTCCCCGACCGCCGTGATAATTGTTTTCAAAACGGATGAAAGCAGTTCGGACATGGTCTACGGAAATCTTGTCCACCCAGACATTGCGGATAAAGCCGCCCCTGTCCAAGTTAGACTTGAAATAAATGGCCGTGTGACAATCGCTCACATGCACATTGTACATATAGACATTCTCCACTCCGGCCGCCATTTCGCTACCGATGCAAAGTCCGTTGCAACGCGAAGAAAAATTACAATTGCGGATAACGATGCCGGCGGTTTTCTGACCGATGCTCCAAGCGTCCTGATCCCGCCCAGCCTTGATGGCGATGGCGTCATCTCCTGTATTGAAATCACAATCTTCAATCAAGACATTCGTTGTATATTCCGGGTCGCAACCATCATTATTCTTGTTAAAACTGACAATGGTCACGCCACGCACCGTCACATTGTCGCAGAAAGTGGGATGAATCACCCAGAAAGGACTGTCAATAATTTTGATTCCTTCAATCAGAATATTCTTACAACCGAAGGGCTCGATCATGTTGGGGGGCATAATGGAATGGGCCCCGAAGTAACGTTCACGCACCGGAACCAGATCGATACCCATCTGACGAAGACTGTCCTGCTGGGCCGAGCGTTGCGGACGCATACGGGCAAAAGTAGTCTTGGCATTCCCGTTCAAGGTTCCCTTCCCGGTCACAGCAATGTTATTACAATGGTCAGCACGCACGAGGGAGGCATAGTTGTAAACACGAGTCCCTTCCCATACCGTCAACTCTCCCGGTAAATAATCCAACGGATCAGAACTGAAAATTACCTCACACTCTTCCGGAACATACAAATTGACATTGCTTTTGAGATTGATGCAGCCACGGCAGAAAACCTGTCCTTGCGGCAGTACGACACGTCCGCCACCCTCGTCACTGCAACGGGTAATAGCATCGTTGATGGCACTGCGACAATCCGTCTGTCCGTCCGCCACAGCGCCAAAATCCGCCACAAGATAGTCCCGATCCGGAAAAACAGGAGCCTTTATACGCGCCAGAACATCTTGCGCACCTTTGGGAAGAGAAGTGGTACATGACAAGGCAAATACGCCTGCAAGGGCTATACAAAGCCCAATCAATCCTTTATTCATAATTATCAGTATAATTCTATTTCACAAGACAACATCAAAACGGCACCCGTCGCATAGGTTTCCGTCCCCGCGACAATATCACGGTGATAATAATAAGACTTATCTCCGATGCAAGTACCGGCACATATTCTTCCGAGGCGAGTTCCATCCGCCTCCAGACAATGGCGGATGAGCCCCTCATACGCAGCTTTCCCCACCCGGGAAAAAGCCGGAGAAAGAATCCCCAACCGGGCGCCTTTTGCCGCCGCATACCCAAACATAGCCGTACAAGAGCTTTCAAGGAAATTCTCCTTGTCCCGCGGGTGGGCAGGCAACTGGTACCATAGACCGGTTTTCTTGTCCTGAAGACGCGAAAGGGTGTTCATCATACGGACAAACAACGCCTTGACAGAAGCATAGTCTGCATCATCGGCCGGCAACAAAGCCAACAGGTCTACCATCGTCATCGCCACCCAGCCGTTGCCACGTCCCCAGAATTCACTGTTGCGATGACTGGGATTGCTGTTCCAGGCATACTGGCAGCACTCATCCATCGTGGGATACATCGATTCGGCCCAGCCGTGATACCACAGACCGGTTTTGTTGTCACAAAGGTATTCAGCATGGGCAAGTATCTGCTGCGAAAGTTGATGCAGATAAGAAACATCTCCCGTTGCCTGATAACGGCCTGTCAGAAACATTCCTATCATATAGAGCGTATCATCCCACAACTCCACAAAACTGGTACGATGAGAGCAGGCGCCGTTAGCCGCCCGGGCTATGTTGCCATACTGCCTTTCTACCCGGGAAAGGGCCTCACGGGTCTTTCCCGAGTCCGCCCCGATTTCTTCCAGAAATGCCAGACCAACCGCAGAAGCAACACCGTTGGGATGATATCCATGCGCATTATCAGCACATCTTTCCATCTCGCCGCGTATGTAAGAGGCGATACGCTCCCGTTGCTGCGGGTCTGTCCTATAGATGTCAATAAAGGACTTCAGCAGGACGGCATCCCGCCAATTGAAGCGGAAAGCGCCAGATGGAACATCCACCGTAATAGCCTGCTCAAACAAAGCCTCAACGCTCCAGGACTGGGCGGTCAGGAAGGAGCATGGGCACAGCAACCCCATCCAGACGCAGAGAAGACACCAAAACCTATTCATCGTCCGGAGTACAAGCAAAACGGAAACCGATAAACTGGCTATAAGAATTACCGCCTCCATCCTTCGCAGGAGCTGTCACGACATACGCGTCACGGGAGTTACTTTGGAAATGTTCAGCCCTGCCTCTCTGAGCCCTGCCACCGCGCAAGACAATGTTCTTTTGCGACGACATAGGATTTTCCGTATAGGTGGCTTTATAATAGCCATACCAGGAAGAAGTCATCTCCTGGGCATTGCCGCTCATATCATAAAGCCCCAGTTGATTGGGAGCCTTTTGTCCGACCGGCTCGCAACTGGTCTTGTTCCAAACCGCCACATCATCCAGGTTGTCGCTCCCGCTGTACTTATACATGGGGATTGACGCGTCATTGGAATAAATGTTGCCACGTGCTGCAACCTCCCACTGTGCTTCATTGGGCAGGAATCCGCCGAAGAAGGCGCAGAATTCAAGGGCGCCGAACCAGGTCACACCGACCGCCGGACAGTTTTTCCGGCTTTCATCCACCGTCCAAATCCCGTTTTCATAGCGGACGTCTGCACAGTCCTCCCATACCAGTTCCTTCCCTTTCCAGGTGCCATCCTTCACCGTCGTACTTCCATACACGTTCAGGAAACGGCAGTACCAATCGTTGGTCACTTCGTATTTGGCGATGCAGAAGGGCTCTATGGTCGCAACAGAGGGTGTCGGCGTTTCGCTCTTTCCCACACTCATATTGACCGCAAACACACCATCATGAGCACGGGAGAATTTAGCCGGCATTTCGGGTTGATCATAATCACCCAGCCAGCCTAAATAAACAGGATTGACCGGTACTACCTTCACCATACCGCCATCACAATCATAAGTCAACACTTTGACACGGAGTACGGCCCCATAGTTATACCCCGTCTCTATCGTCTTGGCATAAGGACGCACATAGAAGACCTTACCCGGTGTCACGTCATCGAATGACAGGGTAAAGCTGTTGTCCGTCGCCTTATAAGGACTGTTTTTCACCTGGGGAAGCGCATTATCATTGGACCAGCAGAAACCAAACGACTCGACGTTCGCTCCGTGAAGGTCGGTGATGGACGATTGGACTTTAAGCGTGGTGAACGTATTCTCAAGCACGGTAACGGGCGAGAATTCAATCGGACGGATATTCAAGGTTGTGAAGTTGATTTCGTCCGAATAACCGGCGCCGAATTCCGTTGTTGCATAGGCGCGCAAACGGTACTGCGTACCTATTCCCAGATCACCCACTGTTGCAACGAAACCATCTCCGGAAAGCGTCGCCAGCACGCTGGATACGCCAGGCTCCCCGATTTGCAAGGTGGCTGTTGGACTGTCTGTGTAAACAAAGCCCCTGGAAGCGACGGGATAATCCCCCTCACTTTCCACTTTCCCATGCAGGGTAGCTTCCGTGGCCAGTACGTCCGTAGCTGCCGAAACGGAAACCGTCGGCAACTGGTAGTCCGTCGTTGAGAAAGTCATTCTCGCGCCATAGACTATCGTTCCGTCCCTCATCACGGCAAACGCCATCATATAGTATTGTTGCTTGGGAACAAGTTCATAGGTACGAAGGGCAAATTCCCCCTCTCCGGCATCCGTAGATACCGACGGGCTGTCCCTGAAGGTAAAAACATCAGAAGTCGAAAAGCAAACACCACGGGAAAGCATATCCGTCACTCCGCCCTGGGTGCGTCCCCTGAGGACGACAGAAGAACTTCCCGCCGATTCGACCGGCAAAGTCTCTACCGTAGGCAGACCGCCCTTATTTTTTTCGGATACCGTGCAAGCGCCGAAAAAGAACAAAAGAAGAATTGGCAATAAAAATTTTTTCATCTGTCATTGGTTTTGACCCGTAAGGGCCAGTCCGACATCCTGTTTGTTGATGGAGAAGTAAGCCTGGGAGCGATCCGAAAAGTCGATGCTGCTACCATAGGCCTTCTTCAAATCAAAATACCAGTAAGACTCTGCCAGGTATTCAGGGTTGGTATCCGAATAAATCCACCGGTTGTAATATTGTTTCTTTACGAATTTACCCTTGATACCCAGTTTCAATCCTTCAGGCGTTGTCACATAGCATTCGAGCGCATCTCCCTCCGTATAGACTTTCTGGTCCGGAGCCTTCACCGCAGCGTCGATGATGCGCTGACGCAACTGAGCAAACTGTTCGGCCGTTTCAATATCCTTATCCACACGCCACCATATCACGATGCCGCCCAACTCTTCCGGTGTCGGACGGGAATCTTTCACAGAAGTAGTCAAGCGCAAGGAGGTGCCATATACAAAATTGGAGTTGTTCGGATCGTAAACCAGCGCCGGCGTACACTTGCTGCCATCGGTTCCAAAGGTAAAAAGATAGCGGACGGAAACAACGATATCCTCGATACGTGCAAAGAAAGTATACCCGGACGAGGGGGAAAGTTTGTACTCATTGTCTTCCATGGCAAACCAATCGGCAATACGCTCATTACCCACCCACATCTCATCGACATAATTGCCCGGAATCAGTATATGGGAACGCAGATTGGAGGCGCCGCCCGGCAGATCCCGGCCATTGCCGGCCTGAAGGAAGACCAACTCGTTATCGTGCTGGGAACGGGCATAAGCATCCCGGAAGCAAGTCCAGACGTGGCTGCCATAGGGTATCTTCCCAAAAGGATCGTTCCGTCCCTCCATGTAATGGGCGAAGTTGTTGATGGAACGGTGCGCATTACCCGCCACGACCACACTGACATTCTTTTCCGTTCCGTTGCCGGTATAATGATGACCGCCGCTGGAGATGGAAAATTTCTTGTCGATGTAGTTCATTGCATTCATCTCGTAGAATTCTTTTCCATCCTCATCCGTACCCTTGTCCGGACCGAAGGTGTAAGCGACGAGACGGGGATACGTACTGCTGATCTGACGATCGGTCTGAGAAGGAGTCCAGGCGACCAGTTGATTATACCAGTACATACCATAACCCATAATCAGGCCTCCTGCCAACTGGTCAATCTTTCCGCCGCTGCTTCCCCGATAGTAACAACGGGACATGGCCCCGGAAGAGACTTTGCCCGGAACAAAATAATTGGCGAAAATCATCGCAGATATATAATTTTTGCAACGAATAGCCCGTTCCCGGGAAGCCGCATCTTTCGTATACTTGGCCAGATAGCCGATATTTTCAGCCTGCACTCCTGTATAGGTGGGGCTGTTATGTTCGTGGATACCCGTCAGAAGCATACGATCGTGGAAATCCTTCAGCATCTGATACCCTTTCTGGGCAATCTGGGCCGGAGTCAAATGATGCGATGCGCCCCAGGTACGGCTTCTGTTCAGGTTTTCTCCGAATGCAACCATGTTCCATGCGCGCATGATATAGATATTGGAGTACCAGACCGCCACATTATCATGATTCCAGGATGCATACAAAGCCTTGTCCACAAAATCGTCGAAGAGAGCCTTGTTTTCGTCCGACCACGAGGGATAGTATTCAATCAGGGCAGGACCTGCCAGTTCCAGGGCGAATTCAATATTGTTCACATCGCTATAATCACCACCGACATAACGGGGGACTTTCCCCAAATCAGGCCCCGACTGGAGTTGCACATCAATGAAACGTCTGAGCGTCACATTGATATACTTCTGGTCCCAACCCAATTCACAGGCTTCCAACAAGAACTCGAAATATTGCGCTGTATCAAAACCCACATCGCTGGCATTCACCTGTTCCCACAACTGGTCTACACGGGGGCTGATATTGAAACCCGGCTCGCCGGTACCTGTAGGCAGAGCGATTCCTTTTTCAACACAGCCCTGCAGGAGCACCATGGACAGAGCCATCATATAAATCGTCATCTTCTTCATGATTTCACTTTTTAGTTGCCCCACCCGTCACTCTGCATCAAAGCGGCATTGACATCTATCTCTGACTGAGGAATGGCATAACGCCAATTACGGCGTGTAAAATTCCTGACTGACACCTGTGTCAGCGCCAAGGCCACACCGCCAAAACCCACAATAGGCTGATTGGTCAGCGCATCGTAATCAAAACCAATGTCATTGTGGGCGAACCAGCGCTGCCAGTCGGCATAAAGATGTCCTTCGCCAGCCAGTTCATAGATTCTTTCATTCCGGATCAAAGTGCGTACAGAAGCTTGATCGCCCGTACGGCTAACTCTGGGCATACCCGCCCGCTGACGCACCAGATCCAGCGCATCAAAGACGGCATTCGAAGGGCCGGCGCTCTCGTTGAGCGCCTCCGCATAAAGCAGCAGGACATCCGCCCAGCGCATCAAAGGAATATCAATGCCCGAATGACGACGAATGCTCGTCTCATTGCCCTGATTACAGAATTTTCTCCAACAATAATTGGTATTGGAACTATGATTGGAGCGCAGGCACGGATAAGGGTCCGTCCTTGTATCATAGGGGGCACGGTATTCATAGGTCAAATTATCCTTTCCCACAAACAAGCCGTAGGGACGGATGATGCTGGCATCCAGTCTGGGATCCCGGCTGGCAAAAAACACATTGACGGCCGTACGGCTGGACCAGTCTGGATAAACGCCGTTGAATGCCGTACCATCCTTGTTGAGATACGCATCCACCAATTCTTTAGTAGGGATGGAGGTGTTGGTACCTGCGCAGTTGCCCGAACGGGAGGAATACCACAAATCCATGCGGCTGCCGTTCCCCTGTGTCGGAATACAATCTATCACAAAGACACTCTCGTTGTTGTCTTCTCCATCCTGCCGGAACAACTTGGCATAATCATCATATAAGGTGTATGCTTGTCCGGAAGCCGTATTGTCCGCCATCAGTCCGGAAAAGATTTCCGCAGCCTTGGCGAAGTTGCCGGCGTAAAGATAGACTTTCCCCAGCAAAACCTGAGCGGCGCTGCGGCTGGCCCTTCCTTTTTCGTAGGAACGGAAGGGGAGCTTTTCCATCGCGATGGACAAGTCCTCTATCATCAGCCTTCGCACATCAGCAGGCGTGGAACGAGGACGATAGGCTTTGTCAAAATCAGGCATGCTCACATACAACGGAACGCCGGGGTCATTATTTTTATGCCCGCTATAGTAGGTAAGCAGATCAAAATAGTACAACGCGCGCAAGAAATGGGCCTCACCCGTGTAGCGTTCATACGTATCCTCGTCCAGGAGATTTTGCATGGACGGAAGATTGGCGATGCATAGATTGGCATATTGCACGCCCGTATAATCCGCTTTCCACTTACTGGAAAAAACACCATAGCTTGTCGTCGCGGAATTGTTGCAGAAATAACGGCAACCTGTATCGTCAAAACCGGTCCCCCAAACAAAAGCATACTTTGTGTAAGCGTCCGTCAGGGCATTACTGGAAATACATCCGGCAGGGGAAGCAGGATCAGAACCTGTTTGGAAGCATTTGATAGGCGCATAGGCTCCGGCAATGGCCAGGTCTGCGTGTTCCTTGGTCTTCCACATATCCAGGGAACCGATACCATTTTCAGGTACGGTGTCCAGGAATTTGGCACAGGATACGGCCGCCAGGGCGATCGCCAAGATGGCAAATTTATAGCACTGTTTCATAATCCTCTCCTGTTAGAATGTGATACTCAAACCAAAAATAAAACGGGAGACATTGGGATAATTGTCCGAAGAACCCGTTTCCGGGTCCAGTCCCTCAAAACCAGTGATGGTAAAGAGATTCTCGCCTGTGAAATAGACACGGATGCGTTGCACGACCGGTTGCGTCCAATGCTCCGGAAAAGTATAGCCCAAAGAGACGTTTCTCAGTTTCAGGAAAGAAGCGTCCTGAAGCCAGTAATCGTTCGAAACCGTATTGCGGCCACCGTCGTTGGTCGTAATGGCAGGAATGGTACTGTCCGGATTGGACGGGGTCCAGGCGTTGAGGAATTTCTTGTTGATGACCGATCCGTTCTTCAAGACATTGGTATACCAGGTGCTGTTGAGATAACGGCTGACACCAGCCACCCCACTGAACAACATGGACAGGTCAATGCCTTTCCACCCGGCAGACAAAGTCAAACCGAAGAAATGACTCGGATAACTGTGTCCTTTGATAACCCGGTCATTGTCATCAATAATCTTATAACCCACTTCTCCCGGCTGCTGCTGATCCTTGTAGATGAAATCGCCGGGTTGTGGCGTGGAAGGATAGAATACATAGCCGTCTGCCAGCATCCGGTCTATGCGCTCCTGGGTGGCGATGCATTCCACCTCCCGGACATAGAAATCATAGATGCTGTAACCTTCCAGCAGAATACGCTGTCCGGAATAGGTCGGAACGGAACCGTGATACTTCAAGACCTTGTTGCGGACAAATGAATAGTTGGCGGATATGCTGTAGTGGAAATCGCTGCCGATGCCGCTTTTCCAACTCAATTCCGTTTCGAAACCGCGGTTGCGTACGACGCCGGCATTTTCAAAAGGAGCCGAGAGCCAACCGAAGACGCCGGGTATGCTGGCCCGAATCAGAATGCCGTCAGTCCGCTTTTGATACACATCCAGCGTCCATTCCAATTTTCCTTTGAAAGCGCTCAGGTCCAAACCGATGTCAGCCATTGTCGTCGTTTCCCAAGTCAGGTTGTCATTGACAATGGAGGACACCCCGACACCGGGAACCGTCTTCCCATCAAAAACAAAAGAACGACGTTCGTACAGAAGTTGCGTGGCATAGTCTCCTACGGCGTTGTTTCCCAACATACCCCAGGATGCCCTGAGTTTCAGATTATCCAGCCAGTTCGTCTTGAACCAGGGTTCTTCCGTCATACGCCAGGCTGCGGAGAAGGAGGGGAACACGCCCCAGCGATGTCCGGGAGCAAAACGGGAAGACCCGTCCGCACGGGCATTGGCCTCAAAAATATAGCGGCCTTTGTAATCATAGTTGATACGGCCGAACACCGACTGGACGGCACTGTCCGTCGTATTCCCTTTCATGGCCGACGGAGTGGCCGCCGCATCCATTGTCGGCGTGGAGGCACTGAGCACATCCAGCGCCTGGGCGTAGGTATCGTGGTATCTATGGTACTCCTGGTTATAGCCGACCGTCAACGACAGATTGTGGTCATCTACGGAAGGAAGTACATCCCAGTTGAGAAAAGAGTCCAGCGTCAGCGTATAATCCAGGCTGTTCTGCTCAGTCAACTGATTGGACGTCGTACCGGAACGCAACAGGACGGCATTGTTTTTCAAATCCCAAATCTCGATATTGGGATAATTCATCTGCTTGAGCACAAAGAAATTGCCATTAGCCGCAACACTGTTGTGCCAGACCAGGCTGGGAAGAATGGTGAAGTCCAATCCCAGTTTGCCACTAAGCTTGTAATTGGACTGCAATTTGTCGTAGGAAGAATTGGCGGCAAAGATATTGCCCGCCTGGACGTTTCCGCCCGGCGCCCATTCTCCGCCAAAACGTCCGTCTGAGGAGATGGGAAGGGTTCCCGGAGAGGAATTGCCCACCGCCGCCATGGTGGTGGCTATTTCGAGGGCATTCTTCCGCCCGTAATATCCACTCAACTGTGCCGTCAGGCGAAGCCATTTGGTCACATCGGCCCCCACATTGGAACGGAAGGAGTAGCGCTGGTATCCCGTGCCCCTCATGATACCGTTGTTCTGCAAGAAACCTACGGATACCAGATACTGCACCGATTTGCTTCCGCCTGAAACCTGCAGGGTGTGATCCTGGAAGAAAGAAGGCTTGAACACTGTCTTGAACCAGTCCGTATTGGCATAGATCTCATTGGTCCTCGTACCGGCTGCCCATTCGTCGATAATCGCTTGTCCGAAAGGACGCACAGAACCGGCATTGGCCGATGCCTGATTGATGGTATTCATATACTGGACGTAGTCGCTGACCACCTCAATGGGCATCGTGACGGTCTGTACACCAGCTTTGCCGTTGTACGCAATTTTGGCGCGGCCTTCCTTGCCAGATTTGGTCGTAATCAAGATAACACCATTGGCCGCGCGGGAACCGTAGATGGCCGAAGAAGCCGCGTCTTTCAGCACGGACATCGATGCCACATCCTGGGGATTGACATCCCCCATCTCGCCCACTATGCCGTCAATGACAACCAGCGGAGCGGAATTGTTTAATGTGCCCAGACCGCGGATGGTGACCGTCGCTTCATCGGCACCCGGTTCTCCGGAGGACTGCTGGGCCAGGAGACCGGAAGTAACGCCCTGCAAGCCGGAAGAAAGGTTCGTCACAGCACGATGCTCCCCGCTCTCTTCCAGATTGACGGCAGAGACGGAGCCGGACAGATTGACTTTCTTCTGGGTACCGTATCCCACAACGACGGTCGCGTCAAGGAACTGGCTGTCCGGATTGAGCGTCACATCGATTGTGCTGCGTCCGTCTGCGAGGACTTCCACATCCTGATAACCGAGGAAAGAGAATATCAGCGTTTCTCCCTGGGCCAGGGAAAGGCTGTACTTCCCATCCAAATCGGTAATCTGACCGACTCCGTTTTTCCCTTTGACTTGCACGCCGGCACCGGGAAGCGGTGCTCCGGTTTCATCAGAGACGACACCGGAGACCGTCACGGAAGCGGGCTGCGCATGAATGGGAAACAGTGGGAGAAGGAGCAGTAATAGCAAGGCTCCCGCCCTACCATTCCAGCGCATCATCGTCAGTTTCATCACCGATAATCACGTTATCCTTATATGAGCTGCTACATACATAGTTCTCTGCTTTCACAGAAAACACTTCCACGTGAGGATATTGGTATTCAATTTTTTTCATAAGAACAGACTTTGATATCGATGAGACTAGCGTTTCATGCAACGAACGTTCTGACCGAAATTAGACCGGGCTCCCTCGGCGTTGCTAAGATTCGTACTTGTGCATACCATAGTTCTGGCAAATATATGGGCGTTGGCGGCAGGGGTGGCCGTCAGATTAGCCGTCCAACAACGAGCCTGAGTTCCAATTTCTCTCATGTCGGTGAGAGCATTATACATTCCGGCGGCCGGATAAAATGCAGTCATTGCGCCATTTGAATAATACGCCCCTTCTCCGGAAGTAAAAGTCACATAGTCCGTTGTAAAACTGTTCGTCCAGGCATTGCTGTTAATCGGGACGTAATAGCCAGAAGGACAGGGATCGTAATTGCTTTTTGTACCCCAGACATTACTCCATAAGGACTGGGCGTCTGCCGCCTGGTCGGGAGTAGAAATCCAAGTATAGTAGGTCGCCGAGTTCAAGAAGGTAGACGGATGGGAAATGGTATAGCCTATGGCATCCGGCGATACGGCAGCATTATCACAACGAACGGCATTGAAACTAACGCCATGACCATCGATTTTGACAGCTGTATTGAAAACGACGCCCGAATTGTAAGGATAAGGGACAGGATCCTTACGTCCCCACTGATAATAAAGGCCATAAGTGCCGGCATCTCCCGGTGTATCGCTGGTGGCGCCCAGATTGCGCCGTGCCAGAGGCCAGGCATCGTTTCGGAAATAATGCGTAGGAGTCATCGGATCGTCCGGCGTACACCAGATATGCCAGCTCCAGACAATGACGCCGTCCGGATCCAACAAGACAATGGAGGCATTGCCGCTAGCCCCGGCATTCACCCTGAAATTGATGTTACCACTGTTTCCGATTCCTACTTTGTCAATAATGGAGGTCGCACCGGTACTCCAGAGCCAATAGGCCTTGTAACCATCCGTTGAAGGTGCGGAACCATCAAAGCAATTGGTTTTGTCAACCTTCTGTGCGGCAAAACGATAGTAACCGCCGGAACGGATGATATAGCAATTAGCCCTTTCTCCGCCGGCAAGCCCGACCAAATCCACATAAGTGGCAGTTCCTTTTCCCTGGGTAACTTTGGTATCGAGGTCAGAGAACTCGAATTTATACCTGCAAGACGCTTGGAGCAAGCCGGGATTGACCTCAAAGGTTATCTTCTGGCCACTTGTCGTTTCCAGCACAAACTGGCAGTGGGCATCCGTCAGGTCCACTGGGTTGATGGCTACCCAGGCATCCTGAGCCGAAGACATCACAGCCGTATTCGGGAAATTGATGACCAGCGTCTTGCCAGCATCTCCGACAGCGGCAGAGGTGACTGTTCCATTGATACAATCCACGCTCACATCCCCGACAAAGGCTACATCGGCGGTCATCGTCATGGACTTGAGAACCGCATCTGCAAGCACGGAGTTTGTGCCGTCTATATGGAATTTAATAAAGGCGAGAGGATACCTGAAACGCATTTTGTAGGCGCTGGCAGACTCGTCGTAATCCTGCGGCGTGGTCTTGCCCAGCATAAAATCGCTGACACCGATGATGTCGTTGATGTCGGTCGACTGATTGACGTCTGATGGCAGACTCAGCGACACACCGGTGGGGTCCGTCCCATATTCTCCGTTATAGGGATAAATGGAATAAATCTCGAAATCCTCGGAGGCCGGGGTCAAGGTTCCGGAAAACTTGCCGGTAGCTTGCCCGGCAGATGCCGGCATGAGGGAAAACTCAATATTGGCATTGCCAACATTATCTTTTTCCCAGACACTGATAGCATCGCCGGATTTCCATAGAATTTGACTTTCGGAAAGCTCCGTTCTGGTCCCCTCGATTTCTTCGGAGACACCGATCAAAGCAAACTCACGGGGATGTTGTCCGTCTTGACCGGATTCATCTTCCGGTTGCTCCTGATCAGGAGCAACCTCCTGACCATCAATTACATACCCCCCCCATCGGGGATGTTTGCCTCCTTGGAACAGGAGACTGTCCACATTGCTAACGCAACGAATAGAATAATTGACTTTTTCATAATGAACATTTTTACGCAGCAAATGTACTCTGTTAAAATATTCAAATTACGACAAAAGACGAAATTTTATCCTCATAATGCGAATTTGTTGTATATTTGCGCCATGTTTAAACTACTTCTTCTGTGTGATTATTCGCGGGAACCGGAAAGACGGCTCATGCGAGGGCTGTTTGAATATGCCAGTCAATGGGGAGGATGGGAGTATCACACTCTCCCCTATTTCGACTGGAAAGAAGCCCATCATTCTATAGACATTCTGGAAATAGCAAAAACCTTGAAGGTTGATGCCGTTTTCGGACGTTGGGAAAACGTGGATTATCGCTTATTGCAAAAATTGGGAATTCCCGTCATCGTCTGGGGGTCACCCGACCGACATCCGGACCTACCCGTACTATGCGGAGATTACCGGAAAATAGGAAGCATGGGTGCACGATTCTTCCTTCAGCAGCACTATAGTTCTTATGCGTTTCTGGGGTATGACAATATCTACTGGTCCCGCGAGCGGGAACTGGGTTTCCTTGAGGAAATCAAGAATCATAGCCACTCCTTTACTTCTTTACATATCAACAGAAAAGATCAGAATCGCCAGGTCATCAAGGAGTGGCTCTCCTCCCTGAAAAAACCTTGCGGCCTCATGGTTGCCCACGACGAACTGGCCGTGTCTGTTATCAGCATCTGTAAAGGAATCGGCATTTCCATTCCTGAGAACCTCGCCATCATCGGAGTCGATAACGATGATTTTCTCTGCAACATCACTTTTCCCAAAATATCTTCCATCGACCTGGATTTTGAAAAACAGGGCTATGAACTGGGACGACTCTTGTGGGAAATGTATAGTCAGAAAAGAATATGGCCGGCACAGATTCCGTTGGAGCCCATTCGTCTGGTCTCCCGGGGAACGACCGTCAGCCATACCACCTCCGACCCCTATATCCTACAGTTGATTGAAGCCATGGAAAGCCATTACACACAACCGCTTTCTTTGGCAGATTTTCTCTCAGAGATTCCCCTTTGCCGACGCTCTATTGAAAAGCGTTTCCGCGCGGAAATGGTCTCCACGACGATGCTCACTTACCTGACCGGTCTGCGTATTGAGCATTTGTGCCGGCTTCTTTCCTCAACGGACATTCCCATCAACGAAGCGGCAGAAAAGTCCGGATTCGTAGATATCGGCAATCTCAGCCGCGTCTTTAAAAAATATAAAGGTATGACTCCGGCGGAATATCGCAAACGAAATCAAGCCCTCTCCCCCATCGAAGAACTGATCAAGTACCACGCGTAACATTTTTTCGGGAAATCCGGAAAAAATACTACCTTTGTACCCAATATGCCCCATTATACAATGTAACGACGGCTAAAGAACAATATAACAACAAAATAAATAACCTCAACATTATGGCAGAAAACAAGAAAAGAGTCTATCGTTTCGGCGGTAAAAGCGCCGAAGGCGACGGCAAGATGAGAGAACTTCTCGGCGGCAAAGGTGCCAACCTCGCGGAAATGTGTCTGTTGGGTATTCCCGTACCCGCCGGTTTCACGATTACCACCGAATGCTGCAAGGAATATTATGAATTGGGTGGCGGCTATACCCCTCAGCTCCGCAAAGATGTGGCCGAGGCGTTGAAAGCGACCGAAGAAATCATGGGTATGAAATTCGGCGACCCGAAGAACCCCCTGCTCGTGAGCTGCCGCAGCGGCGCCCGCCAGAGTATGCCCGGTATGATGGATACCATCCTCAACATCGGACTTTGCTCCGCCACCATTCCCGGCATGATTGCCAAGACCAATAACCCCCGCTTCGTGTATGATGCCTACCGTCGCCTCATCATGATGTACTCCGACGTGGTGATGGAGAAAGCCGAAGGCATCGAGCCCAAGGACGGCCAGGCCATCCGCCAGCAGCTGGACAAGATGATGGAAGACCTCAAGGAAGCCAAAGGTTACAAATCCGACACAGAAATTACTGCCGAAGAGCTGAAAGACCTCGCCGAGAAATTCAAAGTCCGCGTCAAGGAAGTGCTGGGCGAAGAATTTCCCGACTCCGCCGAGGCCCAGCTGTGGGGTTCCATCGGTGGCGTTTTCAAATCCTGGAACGGCAAACGCGCCATCAAATATCGTCAGATCGAAGGTATTCCCGATGATTGGGGAACCGCCGTCAATGTCCAGTCCATGGTCTTCGGCAATATGGGTGAGACCTCCGCTACCGGCGTAGCCTTCTCCCGCAACCCGGCCAATGGCGACAACAAGTTCTACGGCGAATGGCTGATCAACGCCCAGGGCGAAGATGTGGTGGCCGGTATCCGCACCCCGAACCCGCTCAACAACGCGACCAAGAGTCCCCAGAACGCCCACCTCAAATCGCTCGAAGATGCGATGCCCGACGTGTACAAGGAGCTGGATGACATCCGCCTCCACCTCGAGGATCACTTCAACGATATGCAGGACATCGAGTTCACCATTCAGGAAGGCAAGCTCTGGATGCTCCAGTGCCGCATCGGCAAACGTACCGGTCTGGCTGCGTTGAATATGGCGATGGATATGCTCGACGAGGGTATGATTGACGAGAAGACCGCCGTGATGCGTGTCTCCCCCGCCCAGCTCGATGAGATTCTCCACCCCATCCTCGACCCTGCTTCCGAAAAGTAAGCGACGGT
Source organism: Bacteroidales bacterium (assembly GCA_017962705.1). Classification (GTDB taxonomy): domain Bacteria; phylum Bacteroidota; class Bacteroidia; order Bacteroidales; family UBA932; genus Cryptobacteroides. The sequence goes on along the minus strand of JAGCUV010000007.1, from coordinate 7 downwards.
CATCGCC